>JAZQSV010000054.1:0-66562 GCA_045630265.1 Acutalibacteraceae bacterium | reverse complement strand
TTTAGTATAATTTTTTCTCGATGATGCTTATAGCATCTAAAATTGGGTCTGTGCTTTCGTCCATATATATCCAATTAATATCGTTGTTTCTTTGGAACCATGTAAGCTGCCTTTTTGCATAACGTCTTGTTTGCATTTTAAGATGTTCCAGGGCTTCTTTTTCAGTACACTGACCCAATAAATATGGCTTTAATTCCTTATGTCCTATCGCCTGTGCCGAGGTTTTGCCCTTAGAGTCCAAAAATCTTTTGGACTCTTCCAATAAACCGTTTTCAAACATTACGTCTACTCTTTTGTTTATTCTATCGTAAAGTTTTTCTCGGTCTTTAAAATTAACACCAATAAAAATATTATCGTAAATTTTACCCTTTGCTTTGGATTTTTTGGCTTTCTCGGTAATGGTTTCACCGCTCACTAAAAAGACTTCCAAAGCTCTTATAATTCTTTTGGCATCGTTTTTTGATATTCTTTCAGCCGCCTCGGGGTCAACTGTCTGCAGCTCACTGTAAAGGGCATCCAACCCCTCATTTTTCGCTTTGTCTTCAAGTTTTCGCCGAATCCTGTCATCATTTGAATCCGCACCAAAATCAATATTCTCAGCAAGAGAATCAATATAAAGCCCCGTACCGCCAACGACAATAGGTAATGAATTTTCGGACCTAACACTTTCAATCTCCGCCTTTGCAAGCTCGCAATAATCCGAAACAGAAAAAGGTTCACTTGGCTCTAAAAACTCAAAAAGTCTGTGCTGTATCTCACCTTTTTCTTCCAGGGTTGGGGCTGCAGTTGCTATACTCATACCTTTATAAATTTGCATTGAGTCGCAGCATATTATCTGACCGCCAAAATGCTTTGCAAGTTCTATTGAAAGATAGGTTTTGCCCGAAGCGGTTGGTCCCACAACGTAAATTACAGGATTTTTAAGTTTATATTTCACCGCTACAAAATCCTCCCAAACTGCTTTTCAATTTGAGATTTTTTCATCTCTATTGCTATTGGCCTGCCATGTGGGCAATACATAAGGTTTTTACTTTTAAGCACTGTGGCGGCAAGAGTAATTTGCTCCTGCTTTGAGGTTATATTTCCTGCCTTTATTGCAGATTTACAAGCAATACTGTGTAAAATATCATCTATCCTATCACTAACTGCCGTTTGCCTTGTAGTTAAGTTCTCAGCTATTTCGCGGATTAGCGAAGGCAGGTCCACACTGTCAAGTATTGACGGGACGGCGCGTACCAAAACAGTACTGTCGCCAAAATCCTCTGCCATAAAGCCGCACTTTTCCAAAAGGTTAAGATTATTTATAACCGCATCATACTCTTCTCTTAACAGCGTAACGCTGATGGGAGAGAGAAGCATTTGGCTTTGTACCGTAAGCGTTTCCTTTAATCTTTCGAAGTTAATGCGTTCATGAGCAGCGTGCTTATCAATAAAGAAAAGTTTGTCCTCCACACTTACAATTATGTAGGTGCTAAAGGCCTCTCCCACGTAAACTAATTTTGAAAGGTCTATATCGGTAGCATTATCTTCTTGTATTTTTTTCTCCACACTAACGTTTTTGGGCGGTGTAACATCTAAAATAACGTCTATATCAAGTGGTTTTTCTAAATTTTGTTTTTTATCCTCTAGGTCAAATACAGAAATATCACTAGATGCAAAATATTTGGGCGCAGTATCTACTATAGGTGAAAAATCAGTTGTATAAACCGTAGTGATTTTTGGTGACTCTACCTTTATGGGCTCACTTTCTTTAGGTTGAGTTTCAGTTTTAGCGCCTTCAAAAATATTTTGCTTTAACTGAACAAACCTTTCTTCCGCCGCAAAAAGATTCACCGGCTTTTTGTCAGGAATTTTCATTTCAGGGCGCATATCACCCTGCATAATTGCTTGTAACGTGCCCCTATAAATTAAATCGAAAATTCTTTTCTCCTCAGAAAATCTGACCTCGGTTTTAGTGGGATGAACGTTTACGTCGATGGTAGATGGAGGTACTGTAAGCTTAATTACCGCCGCAGGAAATTTACCTACCATACTTGAATTTTTATAGGACTGGTCCAAGGCTGCCGAAATTGTACCCGATTTTATAAAGCGTCCGTTAAGGAAGAAAAACTGGCCGTTACGGTTAGGTCTGCACTTGGACGGAGTACAAACAAAGCCCTCTACCGAAATGGCGCCCTCTGAATACTGCATAGGAATTAAGCTGGCCGTAAATTCCCTGCCAAGCACCGAATAAATTGACGCTTTAAGATTCCCATCGCCCGAAGTATTAAGAACGTTTTTGCCATCACGAATAAAACGAAAAGCAACCTCGGGGTGAGATAGAGCCATTCTATCCATTACTGCGGCAACGGTATTTGCTTCGCTTACGTCCTTTTTAAGAAACTTCATTCTTGCAGGAACATTATAAAACAAATCTCGAACGATAATTGTGGTGCCTTTAGGGCAACCAACCTCGCCTATATCGCCCTGCACTCCGCCTTCAACGATAAGAGCAGTACCAAAATTATCCTCCTGCCTTGCAGTCATGACCTCAACCCTTGATACCGCCGAGATAGAGGCAAGCGCCTCTCCCCTAAAACCAAGAGTTAAAATTTCATCTAAATCTTCCGCAGTTTTTATTTTACTCGTAGCGTGGCGCAAAAAGGCAGTTTTAACGTCTTCACCCGACATGCCGCGGCCATTATCTGTAACGCGCATATAAGTAATACCGCCGTTTGCAATTTCAACCGTAACCGAAGTAGCGCCTGCATCTATTGAGTTTTCAACAAGCTCTTTAATTACCGAAGCAGGTCTTTCAACCACCTCACCCGCCGCAATGAGCTCGGATATTTCCTTTGGAAGGACACGTATTTCTGCCATTTTTTACACCTGCCTTTTATAAAAGTATTTTTAAATTTCTTTTACTCTTTTTGCAATATCAAACAAAACAGCCATAGATTCAATAGGAGTAAGTACGTTAACGTCCAGCGCTTTTAAAGTATTTATAACCTCATTATACTCTTGCTGACCAAGCGGCAACTGAGCAGAAGTTTCTTCCGCCACCGTTACCTGCCTTACTACTCCCTCACTCTCAATTTCCTTCAAAACTGCCTTAGCGCGGTTTACAACGGTTGCAGGAAGACCCGCAAGCTTTGCTACCTCAATACCGTAGCTATCATCCGCACCACCAGGCACAATTCTTCTAAGGAAGGTTATATCATCCCCATGCTTTTTAACGGCAATATTATAGTTTTTAACACCCTTTAAGGTGTGTTCCAAAGAAATAAGCTCGTGGTAATGTGTAGCGAAAAGTGTCTTGGCGCCGAGCTTTTTCTTGTCAGCAACGTATTCTAAAACGGCTCTTGCAATAGACATACCGTCAAAGGTAGCCGTTCCTCTGCCTATTTCATCCAAAATAAGCAAGCTGTTTCTAGTTGCATTTTTAAGAATATAGGAAACCTCGCTCATTTCTACCATAAAGGTTGACTGTCCCGTTGCAAGGTCGTCTGAAGCACCAACACGTGTGAATACCGCATCGGTAATTCCAATGGTGGCCGACTCAGCCGGCACAAAACTACCCATTTGTGCCATAAGTGTTATAAGGGCTACCTGACGCATATAGGTTGATTTACCCGCCATATTAGGTCCCGTTATAATAGCGCACCTGTTGTCGTTTAAATCAAGCAATGTATCATTAGCCACAAAGGGAGTCTTGCTAACCGCCTCAACTACAGGGTGGCGACCGTTTGTAATTCTAATTACACCGTCGTTATTTATTACGGGACGTGCATACCCGTAGTCTGACGCTACCTTTGCAAGTGAGCAAAGAACATCTAAACGTGAAATTGCAAAAGCTGTGCGCTGAATTCTTTCAAGATTTTCTGCAACAAAGCTTCTAAGCTCTGAGAAGAGTTCAAACTCAAGCTTCGTAAGGCGCTCACTGGCACCCAAAACCCTTGCTTCAAGGGCCTTTAACTCATCAGTAATAAACCTTTCAGCATTTGTGAGGGTTTGCTTTCTCATATATTCCTCGGGCACTGCATCCTTTTGAGATGCAGGTACCTCTATGTAATAACCGAAAACTTTATTATAGCGAACCTTTAGTGCCTTAATGCCGGTTCTTTCCTTTTCCTTATTTTCAATATTGGTAAGAAAACCTTTACCACCCGTTAGGTCTGCTCTTAGCATATCAACATCCGAATTAAAGCCATCGCGGATGATTTTACCATCCTTCATACTGTTGGGTGGCTCATCGCAAAGAGTTTCATCAATACGCTCGGCCACATCGCAAAGCGGGTCAATATCTAAACACAGTGCTTTAAGCATTTTACTGTTAACAGTAGAAAGAAGTTGCTTAATAGGTGCAAACCTGCTTATAGTATGCGACAAGGTTTGCAGCTCCCTTGGAGTTGCAATACCAAAAACGGTTTTGGTAAGCAACCGCTCTACGTCACGAATGCCGGTTAAATATTCAGTTAGTTCTCCCCTTAAAAATGTATCTCCAAAAATTTCATCAACCGCATTTTGCCTTAAAATAATTTCAGCGGGGCTTATAAGCGGTTGTAAAACCCAGTTCTTTATAAGACGCTTACCCATAGGGGTTTTTGTTTTATCCAAAACCCAAAGAAGTGAACCCCTTTTGGACTTTCCACGCATAGTTTCGGTAAGCTCTAAATTCCTAACCGAAGAAATGTCCAAGCTCATATATTTAGAGCATGTATAATAATTTATTTGTCTTATAGAGGAAAGGTTGTCCATTCCATTATCTTTAAGATAAGAAAGGGCAAAATCCAAAGCAGCGGTATCTACTCTACCATATTCTAAATTCAAATTTTCAACACTTAAAACGTTAAAATGACGAACAATGTTTTCACCATTGCTGCTTTTCTTCATGGTGGCAGATGCAAATTCCGCCAGACGACATTCAAGTGTTTCAGTCAAAAATACCTTAAGTGCAGGGAAAATGGCATAACTGTCACTTATAAGCACCTCTGCAGGGGAAAACCTTCCGAGCTCACTTATAAGGCGGCTCTCCAAACAATCACCGCTAATATGGGTTAAATGCACCTCGCCGGTAGAGGCATCCATAAAGCAAAGACCACAGTCATTACCCTCAATATAAACCGAAGCCAAGTAATTATTCTTACCCTCTTCAAGCATACTGTCCTCAATAACGGTACCGGGAGTTATAACCCTTACAACCTCGCGTTTTACAAGGCCTTTGGCGGTTGCTGGGTCTTCGGTCTGCTCACAAATAGCAACCTTGTGTCCACGCTCAATAAGTCGGGCAATATAACTCTCACAGCTATGATACGGAATACCGCACATAGGTGCTTTTTCTTCAAGACCACAGCTTTTTGAGGTTAAAACAAGCTCTAATTCCTCAGAGCAAATTTTTGCATCATCAAAAAACATCTCATAAAAATCACCAAGGCGGAAAAGCAAAATAGCATCAGTATACTGCGCCTTAATATCGACGTACTGTTGCATACCAGGCGATAGCTTTTTTTCGTCATTACTCATAGGAAACACTCCTAGTTTATAAACTTAAAATCCTTTTCAGTGGCAGCCCGAGCAGGTAGCGCAAGAGCCGCTGCAGCCCTCGCTTAGTTTACAGGTAAGTGGGTCCTCACCGTCAAGAGAAAGAGCAATAACCTCGTTTATCTTATTCATAAGAGTATCTAGCTTTGTTTTAGCGGCATTATATTTTGCCATGCTTTCGTTAGACATAATTACCGAATAGGTTTCTCTAAGCTCGGCGTTTAGTTTTTCAACCTTTTCTTCCATTTCTTCCCTGGTTGTATCGGTATTGGAAAGAACCTGGTCCATCTGCATACGAACAAGATTAAATTTAGCTATATCTTCCTGAAGCTTTTTATCCTCATCATTAGCTTTTCTTGCTGCCGCAAATTCTATATATGCCTCTTCCTTTTGCAGCTCTACACAAAAATTTCTGATAAGTTCAATAATGTCCATTTTAGTTCTCCTTAATAAGTTTTGTTTTTAAAGAATTATCAATATACTCGGTTTTAACCGATAAAAATTTACCAAGTAGGGTTTCATCCCCTTCAAATTCAAGACAAATATTTTGGTCGGTATGACCCGCCATAAAACCATCTGCTCTTCCAAAGTCATCACAAAGCACTCTAAAGGTTTTGCCAGAAAGCGCCTTCTCGTTTTCCTTTGCAACCTCTTCTTGCACCGCTAAAAGTTCCCTAAACCATACACCCTTTTCTTTTTTAGAAATAGGGTCGTCCATCTCTGCGGCAGGAGTTCCGGTACGGCTGGAAAAGATAAAGGTGAACAGAGCCGAAAAACCAACCTCTTTTACAAGGGACAAGGTTTCCAAAAAGTCGTTATAAGTTTCCCCCGGAAAACCTACAATTATATCACTTGTAAGGGAGATTTCAGGCATAAGTTCTTTTGCTTTGTTTACAAGTGCTAAGTACTGCTCCCTTGTATATTTTCTGTTCATACGTTTCAGTATTTCGGTAGAGCCTGACTGAACAGGAAGGTGTAAATGCTTACAAACCTTCTTACAGTCCCGCATAGCAAGGAGCAATTCCTCGGAACAGTCCTTGGGATGTGAAGTCATAAACCTTATCCTGAAATCACCCGGAATGTCATTAATCATTCTCAGAAGCTTTGGAAAATCAATTTCATTCCCACCATCATCCAAAACAGGGCTTTTATAAGAATTAACGTTTTGTCCCAAAAGGGTTATATCTTTAAAGCCGTCGGCTACCATTTGCCTTGCTTCTTTTAAAATTTCGTTAAAGTCGCGCGAACGCTCTCTGCCCCTTACGTAAGGTACAATACAGTAGGTACAAAAATTATTGCAACCGTACATAATCGGGAGCCACCCTTTAAAAGTACCGTCCCTCTTTGTAGGTATGCCCTCAACAATTTCGGCCTTTTCGGTGGAGGTTTCAAATATCCTGCCTTTTTTTGTTAAAAGCTTATACAAAAATTCAGGTAATCGGTGCTGAACGTGGGTGCCGAAAAGCAAATCAACGTATGGGTAACTTTTCTTAATTCTATCACTTACAATTTCCTGCTGCGCCATACAACCGCAAACACCAATAATCATATCAGGATGGCGGCGTTTATAATGCTTTAGCGCACCAACGTTACCAAAAACCCTATCTTCAGCGTGCTCACGAACTGCACAG
Source organism: Acutalibacteraceae bacterium (assembly GCA_045630265.1). GTDB lineage: Bacteria > Bacillota > Clostridia > Oscillospirales > Acutalibacteraceae > UMGS1279. The sequence goes on along the minus strand of JAZQSV010000054.1, from coordinate 59,411 downwards.
GTGTTGAAAAGTATAAAATCAGCACTTTCCGCATCCTCGGTAAAATCAAAGCCCATCTTTGATAGCATACCCTTAAATTTTTCGCTATCACTGACATTTTGCTGACAGCCGTAAGTATTTATCATAGCAAGGGGAGTATGGTTAAAGCGTTGTTTAACTATTTCACCCACTCTTAAAATATACTCGTTTTGCTCGAGCGGGAAACGGTTGTTTAGAGTTGTATCCATAGTCTCTCCTTTCTACATAAATAATCATTATATATTATATAATATATATATTTAAAATTCAAGTAACTAGCGCAAACTTTTTAGCCTTAAAAATAAAAAAATCATCCCAAAAATGGGATGATTTAAAATCTCATTTAGCTAATTATTTTTGGTTAGTTCAAAATATGCTTTACCAACATTTTCTTTTCGCCATTTTTCCGAAACTTTATAACCGATAGGTGCAAAAATTATCTCCAAGATAAGCTCTACAAACATACAAATAACGGCACTTGAAAGGCAATGCAAAAAGCTCCAACCAAAGAAAATATGGCCAACTAGCATTGAAAAAGCAAGGTTATCTACAAACTGTCCTACCGCGGTAGAAAGATATGAACGTGTAGCATAAGCAAAAAAGGAGTTTGGCCTTCTCTTAAAGCACTTCCCTATCCAAAAGTTTGTGAAATTATTTGCAAAGGATGAAATTACAAAGGCAATAGTGCTACCGACTATAACGTACCAGGTACCGCCGAAGGTTCTGTCAAGCGCTTGGTTTATAACACCCTCACTCCCCTCTACGAAAGCCTCCCCCCACATTCCGGGAATAATGCTTGCAATAAATAAAATAAGACAAAGCACTAAATTTATAGCGGTTGCCAGAATGGAAAACACCGTAGCAGCTTTAGGGCCAAAATGCTTGGTTAAAATATCCATTGCCAAAAATAAAAACCAAGATATAATATATCCCGCATCAAGCTTTAGCCACTCTATAGGAATATTTAGACTTTTATTTGCAAGGAGGTTCATTGTAAAAAGCGTTAGTATAAAAAACGCAAAAATTACGGGCGGAACACTCCTTAGCAGCACCTTGGTTTCATAAATTTCCTTTTTAATTTTTTGACTCATTTTATTGCTCCTTTTTAATTTGTCCGCACAAAACAAGCACTGAAAAATAAAGCGAACACTAAAAATAGTGTTCGCAAAAATCCATAGTTTTGTTTACAGACAGGATGGTTGCGAACTGTCTTTTTAATTTTAATTAAGGGATCAGTACCATAAAAAGATAGTACATAATAGGAATTGTTACAACGCTAAAAACCGAAGAAATCATTGTCATGGCGGCGCCGGTTCTAGTATCCCCGCCATAAGCCGCAGGATACACTATGGTATTCATGCCAAGCGGACAAGCAAGGAAAATAAGGGCGGCAAGGGTAATTTCATACGGCACATTTATAAGCTTTAAAACGCCGACAAAAACTGCAGGTATAATTATAAGCCGGAAAAGTGACACCAAATAAACCATTTTATTTTTAAGCATTGCCTTAATACTGTAGCCACCTATTACAACGCCCGCAAGTACCATGGCAACGGGTCCCATACAGTTACCTGCAGTGTTGCAGGCATTCATAATAAAATCAGGCATATATGCTTTAAGTCCCAAAAGGCCAACAACCATACCCAGTGTGTAAGCTATAAGCGGCGGGGTTAGTAGTCCTTTTTTAAGATTTTTGAGCAATCCCGCTCCCCTATCCTTTGGAATTAAAACGTAAAGGCCCCAAAGACAAGTAACAACATTAGGTACAAACGTAAAGAGGGAATACTTAAAAAACATTTCCTCGCCAAAAACACCAAGCACTACGAAATTGCCTACAAACCCGTGGTTGGCAAAAACAAGGGCATATTTATAAATATTCCTCTGATACCTAAGGGCATCGCTTTTATTTGAATTTTTTACAAATATTTTAGATAAAGGATACGCAATAACCAGTGCAATCAAAACAACCGCAGTACCGTAAAGCATAAGTTTATAGTTTGCCTTAAAGGTTTGAAGGTTGCAGTTATTTAGCATTGTATAAAAACTAAGGGCAGGGGTAAATATGTAGGTTTCACACCTTGAGAGTATGATATAGGAATTAGGCGGAACAACATCTTTTTTTCTGATGATATAACCTATAAGTATAAGGGTTGCCATCATAAGCATTTGCTTTAGGCATAAAATAAAGATTTCCAAATAAAAAACCTCTTTTCATTTTTACCGCATAAATTATAGCATAAAAGATTTTCATTTGCAATAAGCTTTATATAAAAAATTCCCGTAAAAATTACGGGAATTTTAGTGTATTTTACTTTAAATTATGCTTCTTCGGTTTCTTCCTTTTTTCCCTTTTTCTCACCAATGCTAAGTATAGCGTTAAGGATAATACCAAAGATTGCTGCACCAGCGATACAAGGAACCTGAATTCCAAAGAAAGGAATGTTACCGCCGAATGCATAGTTGCCGCCAATACCAATAACCATAATAGAAGCAATAACTGCAATATTTTTAGCCGAGAACATATCTACCTTTTTATCTATCATAATTGCAATACCTTGAGCAGCAATAGCGCCGAAGAGATAAATTTCAAGACCGCCGATTACTGCCAAAGGAATACCGTAAATAACGGTGATAAGAGGAGTGAAGAAGCTAATTACCATAGCAATAATAGCTGCTACTGCTAAAACGGGAACAGAGAAAACCTTGGTAATAGCCATTGTACTGATGTTTTCGCCGTAGTTAGTACCTGCAGGACCGCCAACAACGCCCGAAATCATATCACAAATACCATCGCCAATAAGGTTGCGGTCAAGCATATCAATAAGACTGTAGTTCATCCTCTTGCCCTTTTTCTTGGCAATATCATTTACATAAATATCAAGCTGATACATATGGGCGGTAGACTCAGGAATTGTTGCAATAGCAATAGGCATAATTGCAACAACCGCTGTCCAGGAAACCTTCGGGAAAGAGAATGCAGGAACAGCGAAAACAGAGCCGTCGCCAAGTTTCCAAAGCGAAGCATTAAGAGCTGCCTCAGGCATGGCACGGAAGAGATTTACGTCAAAAGCAAAGAAAGCAACTGCCGCAGCAGCACAACCTGTAAGAGCACCTAAAAGTAGCGGGAGCTGGCCTAAGAATCCCTTAAGATATTTGGAATAAATAATAGTTGAAAGCAAGGTAACAAGTGCTACAACAATCCACCAACTGCTTGCAGCGTCGGGCTTTTCAACCTTAGGAATAGCATCTCCAAGTGCATTGCCGGCAAGGGTTAAACCAATAATCATAGCAATAGGTCCGGTAATTGAAGGAGGCAAAATAGTTTCAACGGCCTTTCTGCCGCAAAAACGAACAACAAGACCTGCAATAATGGAAATAATACCCGAGAAAATAATACCAAACTGAGCGTACTGAATAGCCTCAGTAGGCAAAATACCGTCTACCTTTTCAAAGCCCTCAGCCGCACACATACTTGCAATGGCGGTAAGGTATGCAAAGCTGGAACCATAGTAAAGCGGGATTTTTTTACCTGTAATCAAAATAAAGAAAAGCGTTGCAAGACCACTTGCAAAAATAGTGGTAGAAACCTGAAATCCGGTAATAAGCGCAACCGTTACCGTTGCAGGGAACATAACAATTACCTGCTGAATTGCGTAAAGAATCAGTTTCCACGCGGAGGGTTTTTCGTCAGGCAAATACCCAACGGCCTGTGAATTTTTTTTCATTTTAAATAAGCGCCCCTTTCACTTTTTTAATACTAAGCCTTAGTGTTTATATTAACCGAAAAATCGGTTTATATATAAAAAAGCTCCGCCAATTATGGCGAAGCAGTAATATGGCTTGTTTAACAAAAATGACAAATAAGCCAAAACTTTAAACGCCAAAAAATATGAACAAAGTATTAATAAATATTAATTTTATTATAGCACTTTTTGTCGCATTGTCAAGAAAAAAGTATAAAAAGCACCCGTTCAAATGAACGGGTGCTTTTTGGCTGCGGAACTAGGATTTGAACCCAGACAAACAGAGTCAGAGTCTGTCGTGCTACCCTTACACAATTCCGCAAAATTAGAACAGATATTAGTATAACACTTTTAACTAAAAAGTCAAGAGTTTTTTGAAAATTTTTTACTCTTTTTCTTTTGAAGCGCAATTGCAACAGTCAGTAAACAAATTTTGAAGTTTCAAACGCCTTTCATTACTGTCCTCAATAAAATTTATTTTACGGAGCAGTTCTTCACTTACCTTCTCACCATAAAAAGCATCAGTTACTCCCCTTTCGGTGCCAACGTGCAGTGTACTACGTAAAATTCCATCGGCCAAACGAAGGTCATCTTCAGGAGAAATAAAAAGAACGGTTTCATTATTTTCATCAATGGTAAAAAGGGAGAATCCAAACATTTCATCGCCGCACATTGCCCTGATAGCCAGGGGATTTTCGGGGAGACTAACTCCTGCTTCCTCAAAAAGTTCCTTTGTTACATTTTCATCCTTACAAACTAAAACCTCAAGCATCCTTATTCCCTGCCTTGCCGATATTTGAAAGACGATGCATTTCCTTTTCGTTTAGAGGGCGCCATTTACCCTGTGGAAGCATACCGAGTTTAACGCCTGCAATTTCTGTCCTTTTAAGGCGAATAACAGTAAGGCCCACCTCTTCACACATACGTCGTATCTGTCTGTTTATGCCCTGCGAAATAAGGAAGCTAAGAACAGTTCTATTATCCCCTACGTCAATAACGTGTACATCACAGGGAAGTGTTTTTTTACCATCAAGTACTATACCGGTGCTCATTTTTATAAGCTGTTCCTCGCTAACCTTACCTCTGACAGTTACGCGATAAAGCTTATTTACATGGCTAGATGGATGGGTAATCAGATTTGCAAACTCACCATCATTGGTCATTAGCAAAAGGCCTTCTGAATTCCTATCAAGGCGGCCTACAGGAAATAAACGCTCACCCGCATCAGCCACAAGCTCTGAGACACATTTTCTACCAAGTTCATCACTCATTGTAGTAACGTAGCCACGAGGCTTATGGAGCATAATATACATTTTATTTTTATTTTTAACAACCCTTTTACCGCTAACAACTATCTTGTCGCGCACGGGGTCAACCTTATCGCCGATGGTGGCAACACGGCCATTCACCTTAACCTTACCCGCAATAATAAGCTCTTCTGACTTACGGCGGGATGCTAGACCGTTTTCAGACATATATTTTTGAAGTCGAATTTTATTATCCTTCATACTACCAACCTTAATATTTTACTTAAATTTTCTATAAACCTTTGTTTAAAGGCAGGTTTATTATTTCTTAAATGAACATCAGCTGCAGATATTATTTCTTCTTCACCTATAAGGCGGTTTTCAAAATAATACTGCACCCGTCCAACCGTTTGCCCCGCTTTTATTCCACTATAAAGAAATTTCGGAAGCAAAACTTTTGTTTTGATGTTAAACAACGCGCTATCTGACAATGTAAAGCTTTTTGGGACGGTGGAAATTTTAACCTTATCACAGTCGCCCGAAATAACCGAAACGCTTTCAGGAATTTTGGGGTCAATAGTAACCGCACTTACCCTATCAAATCCAAAATCAAGCATTTTTTTATGGTCTCCCGAGCCATTTGGGGCGTTTAAGGTAACAGCAATTATTGTGGCGCCGTTTCTTTCAGCCGCCGTTACAAGGCACCTGCCCGACTTTTTTGTAAAGCCGGTTTTAACCCCTATCACTCCATCATAATTCTCAAGAAGCTTATTATGGTTTTGATAGGTATGTTTTGCGGGGGGATTTCCAAACTCCAGCGTTTTATACTTTGTGGAGCAGACCTCTTTAAAAACGGGATTTTTAAGTGCAAACGATGTTAAAATTGCCAAATCGTAAGCCGTGGTAAAATGGTTTTCATCGTCTAGCCCTGAGGGGGTTACAAAGTTTGTGTTTTTAAGACCAATTTCCCTTGCTTTTTTGTTCATAAGCTCGGCAAAGCCCTCTTTGTTTCCGCCTAAAATATAGGCAGTTGTATTCGCAGCATCGTTACCCGAAGGAAGTAGCATACCGTAAATTAAGTCCAGATATGTTACAACATCACCCGGCATAAGACCCATTGAGGAGCCTTCAACCCTTACCATTTCGTCGGTGATTTTAACCGTTTTTGTAAGGTCTTCCTGTTCTGCTAAAATAAGGGCCGTCATTATTTTGGTGGTACTTGCCATAGAAAGCCGTGTGTCAGCGTTTTTAGTAAATAACACTTCTCTGCTATCGGCCGCTATTAGAACTGCCGCCTTAGCAGAAAGACTTAACTCTTCTGCACTAACACAAACAGAAGAGTTAAGAATAAACAAAAAGCAAAATACAGCTACTAATACTTTTTTCATAACCCACCCCAAAATAAAATTTATTAGTAAATTCTATTCGGGCAGTAGATTAAAAATGAATTAGTCATTTTCCTTTGTATCTGACTTTTTAGTATTAAAAACATCCTTTATTTTTTCGAGCGCATCGGGTATTAATTCAGCCGCAATAGCCAAAGGTGCATCGCTTGGAGTAACCGAAATCATCCTAACGTCGCCATCTTTAACAACCAAAAAGCCAACTGGGGTAACGCTTGCTCCCGCACCGCCGCCACCTGCAAAATTATCGTTATCAATTTTATTCGAAATATCGGCGCCGCCACTTGCTATGCCAACTGATAGTTTAGAAACGGGAATGATGGTAACGCCGTCTACAACAATTTTATCGCCGATGACGGTATCTGCTGAAAACATATTTTTGATTTTTTCTAAGGTTGCACCCATCAAGGATGCTACGTTTTGTTCAGACATAAAGTCCACCTTCCTTAAAATTACTCTCCTAAATTGATATCTTCTGCCAAAACTTCGTTATCTTTTTCAATTACGTCATCAATGGTCATTTGCTCGGCATCGGCCGCAAGACTCTTGGGCAGTTCAGGCAAATTTTTAAGGGACGAAAGCGAGAAGGAGCGTAGAAAATTAGCAGTGGTACCGTAAAGAAGCGGTCTACCGGGAAGTTCCAGTCTTCCACGTTCTTCAATAAGTTCCTTTTCTACAAGGGTTGCAACAACACCCGAACAGTCGACTCCCCTTACCTGCTCAATAAAAGATTTTGTAACTGGTTGGTTATAAGCAATAACCGCCAAAACCTCTAAAGCCGCTTGGGAAAGGGGCGTTTTCCTCTTAATATCAAAAGCACGCCTTACATATTCAGCATATTCTTTTTTACTTGCAAGTTGATATGAATCACCAAGACGCAAAAGAGCAATACCGCTACCGCTTTCTTCCAATTTATCCGCCAAAAGGGTTGTGAGTTTTGAAAGTGTTTCATCATCAATTTCAAAAACCTCACAAAGTCTTGATATAGAAACGGGCTCGCCACCCGCAAACAAAACTGCCTCAAGGGCAGATACCATTTCTTTAATTTTCACTGCCTTTACGCTCCTTGTTTAGTTTTACTGTCATTTCCTCGCCGTCGCCTTCAATTTTAACACGATTTGCCTTACAAAGTTCAAGCACTGCTAAAAAGGTAGCAACCATTTCAGAACGGCTTTTAGATTCTTTAAATATGTTCTTAAGAGAATGTGATTTACCGTTCCAAAGCCGCCTCATTACAAAGACGATTTTGGTTGAAACAGCAACAATTTTTTTAGCAACAATTTTTGTAAAAACCGTGGTAGGTGGCGGTTGTTTCCTTATTCCCCTGCCCACCGCAGAAAGATAAGCATCAAGCAGTAGACCTGAGCCGTGAACCAACTGATACCTTTTATCTACGTCTACTGCCTGTGGCTCGCGGACAAAATAGTCAAACCCATCGGTCATAGTGCCAAGCTTTCCTGCCATTTGTCTACAGAGTTCATACTCCAAAAGCTCGCCCGCAAGTTCGTCCTTCAGTCGCTCGGCTTCATCATGTTTTGGAAGTAAGCTAACCGTTTTCATATGAACCAGTCTGGCCGCCATTTCCAAAAACTCGCTCGCAACGTCCATATCATTTTCACGCATAGCGTCAATATGGGCCATATACTGTTCCAAAAGCTTTGCAAGCTCAATGTCGTAAATATTAAGTTTATTTTTTGAAAGCAGACTCAAAAGAAGGTCTAAAGGCCCTTCAAAAACCTCTAGCTTATAGGAAATCGGCTTTTGTTCTTCCATTAAAATAACCCCTAAATCCAAAATGTTAAAATATCAAAAAGTTTATAAATCACTATTGTCAAATAGGTAAGCGGTAGATCTAAAACGTCTGTAAACAAAAGAAAAATTATAGCAAATGAAAAATATCTTTCATACTTCAAAAAGTTGTAATAGTGCTTATCCTTTAAAAATGCAAAAATAAGGCGCGAGCCATCTAGCGGAGGAATGGGCAGTAAATTAAAAACCGCAAGACTAACGTTTATTTGAACAACAAAGCTGCAAATAAGTGCCAAATAACCAATTACTTCAAAGGTAAGAGCAAACCTTGCTAAAAATTTATAAAGAAAATAAAAGGTAAAGGCCAAAATTAAATTTGAAAGCGGACCCGCCGCCGCAGTAATGGCCATATCCCTTTTTGGTTTTCTAAAATTAAAAGAATTTACCGGAACGGGCTTTGCCCAGCCAAACCCGAAAAGAAGTATCATAAGTGAGCCAATTGGGTCCAAATGAGCAAAAGGATTTAGGGTGATTCTGCCCGAATATTTAGCCGTTGGATCGCCAAGCTTATTAGCTGTAAAAGCGTGTGCAAATTCGTGTATGGGAAGGGTTAGAAAAACAACAATAACAGTAGAAATAAAATAGAGCACTAAATCAACCGTACTGCCGTTTCTGATAATATCCAGCATAAAACTACTCCTAAATTTAAATTATATATTATTATACTATATATTGCAAAAAAATACAAGAGAATTGTACTTCTCTTGTAAATTTCTATAAACTATTATTGGCACTATTCGGTAAGTAAATCAAATAATCTCATACATAAGCGCTGCTTCTTCTTTTTTTATTGCCTCGGTGATAGAAACTACGCGGAATTTAAGCGTTCTGCTGCCAAACTCCACCACAATAACATCCCCCACCTTAACGTCGTAAGAGGCGCGCGCTATCTTTTCATTGACAGTAACCCTCCCCGCATCACAGGCCTCGTTTGCTATGGTGCGACGCTTTATTATTCGGGAAACCTTTAAATATTTATCTAGTCTCATAAAAACACCCTTAAAAAATTATAAGCCGCACTTAAGGGTAAAGTCCCTCGGCGGCTTAGAATTTTAAATAATTAAAATTATTTAACTGCAGCTTTAAGTGCAGAGCTTGCTACGAAAGCAGGTGCCTTGGAAGCAGCAATTTTAATCTTTTCTTTAGTCTGAGGATTGATACCTGTTCTTGCGTTTCTAGCCTTTACCTTAAAAGTACCGAAACCAACAAGACGAAGATCGCCGCCCTTTTTAAGTTCAGCAGTAACAACCTCTGTAAAAGCGTCAACAACTGAAACAGCGTCCTTCTTAGCAACACCAGTCTTTTCAACGATTGCTGCAACTAATTCTGTTTTGTTCATGAGAAATTCCTCCATAATTATTTTTATTTTAAACAGCTATTGCCGTTTGAAATCATTCTAGTCCGAAAGTTTTGCTTTATTCCAAAGCACGTCAAGCTCCAAAGGCGACAATGCATCAAGCATATTACCTTCACTATTTGCAATATTTTCCGCCTTTTCAAAGCGGTTTATAAACTTGGTAACAGATGCGCCTAAGGTCTGCTCAGCATCTGCCCCTAAAAATCTGGCAACGTTAATAACAGAAAAAAGTAGGTCGCCAAGTTCTTCTGTAGCGGCATTTTTATCACAAGCATTAATGGCCTGCTTCAGTTCCGAAAGTTCCTCTTCTACCTTTTCTAAAGTGGCGTTTATATTCTCAAAATCATACCCTGATTTTGCTGCCCTTTTTTGCACTTTTTGTGCACGCATACAGGACGGAAAGGTAGTAGGTACCGACCTTAAGGTATCGGTAAAGCTTAACATATTTTTTTCTTTCAGTTTAAGCTTGTCCCAATTATTTAACACCTCTTCCGAGGTATTGGCAACTACGTTGGAAAATATATGCGGATGGCGGTAAACAAGCTTTTTGCAAATGCCGTCTGCAACGTCATCTAAAGAAAAGTTTCCCTCTTCCTTTGCTATTTGGCAATGAAAAACAACCTGTAGCAAAAGGTCGCCGAGCTCTTCACACATATCTTCCTTGCTACCCTTATCGATGGCCTCTGCAGTTTCGTACGCTTCCTCTAAAAGGTTATTCCTAATTGAGGCGTGAGTTTGCTCCCTATCCCAAGGGCAACCGCCCTCGCCACGAAGGACCGACATTATAGCCAAAAGGTCCTCAAAAGTGTAATTATTTTTTATGAACTCCATATTCTTTTGTACCATAAATCCCACCTAAAATCAAGAGAAATTTTCAAAAAAGTAGTAAAAATCAATAAAATTTATGCAAATTTTGGCCTTTTAGTGCCTAATTATACCAAAACGCTTACAAATTTTAACAATTTTATCGCCCTTAGGCAAACTACTAACATCATCCTCATCAATACATCTAAGCAGTGCTATTGCAACAACATAAACCAAAACTGCTGCCAAAATTGCTACTACCGTAACCAACCTACTATCTGTAAATATACTTAAAACGTAGTTTGTACCGAAGGCAGCGACACCGCAAAAAGCGGCGGCAATGAAGGGTTTTACTATTGTTGTAAATAGATTTGGCATTACCGCTGAATACTTTACAAGACAGAAAATATCGGCAAAAGCGATATACATATAGCAAAGAAGTGTACCTATAGGCGCACCCAAAATATTAAGCTCGGGGATGCCAACCAAAATAAAGTTTACAACAATTTTTATAACAGCGCCAACCGCAATATTTTTAACAGGAGCCGACGGCTTTCCTATTGCTTGAAGCATATTTGTAAGGGGCGTTGTCATACCCGCAAAGCAGGCGGCCGCACCTAAAATTCTAAGCAAATTAACCGAAATTACGGCGTCGGGTGCCGAATATAAAAGTCCTACAATTTGGGGCGCCAAAGCAATTACGCCAATACCTGCAGGGAAAGCAATTAGGGTAATAACCTTGAGCATTGACTCAATATTTGCCTTAATACTTGTCTTATCCCCCGAAGTCCAAGCCATAGTAAGCACCGGCAAAGCGCTAACTCCAACAACCGACGTTATTGTAGGAATAAGGTTAAAGATGGTGTAAGCGTATCCCTTATAACAACCGTAAAGGAAGTTGGGGATTTCCGCATCCTTTAATATTTCCCCTTCCTCGTTTACAAGCAAGCTTCCGTAAAGCTCCCTAAAAACTTCGGGTGCCTTAGAAACGGCGTTGCCTATTTGCCTTTGTACCATAGCTACGTCAATTAAACTTGCAACGTTATTAACAAGTGAGCCGATTGCAACAGGAATTGCAATGGCAATAAGGGCTTTGAAAATTGCTTTATTGCTTTTAGGTTCGGGTGATGCTTCAAGGTCTAACTTTTCAAATCCGTCACCCTTTACTTTATGGCGGATAATAAGAAAAAGACCCGCAAAAAGTGAGCCAAGGGTGATACCCAGCATTGCCGCTGCAGCCGCAATAGACAAAACGTTACCATTTCCCTTATAAAACTTAATTACAAAAAAAGCAAAGCCGTAACCTAAAAGTAGCTTACAAACCGCCTCAATAACTGAGGAAATGGCGGTTGGGAACATATTCCGAACGCCCTCATAATAACCCCTATATGCCGACATAAAGCAACAAAACAAAATGGAGGGCGCAATAACAAAGGTTGCAGGCAAAGCACCGGGGTTATTGGCAACGCCCGTTACTACAAAGGCAAGAACAAACATAAGTAAAAAGCCCACAATACCCGTAACCGCAAATGTAAGCTTTACAATTTTAAAGGTTTTTCTGGCATCCTTATATCGTTTTTGTGCCACCTGTTCGGCAATAATTCTTGCAACTGCCACGGGAAGCCCCGCCATTGCAAGAGAATATATAGGAAGGTAAACATCATAAGCGGTGGAAAAATATCCCATACCAACACTTCCTATTAAATTAGAAAGGGGTATGCGGAAAATGGCCCCCAACACCTTAACTAAAAGGGTTGAAAGCCCCAAAATTAGGGTAGCATATAAAAAACTTTGTTGCTTTGCGTTTGTTTTATTTTCCATAAAATTCTCCCAGCGCGTTAAATTTCGCGCATAAATTTAGAAACATCCTTTAATTCCAAAGCTTATTTTCCAAAAAAAGTGCATTAATAATGTTTAATGCTTTAAGTACAATGGCCTCTTGCGGAGCATTATTCATTTCTCTATATGAGACAGTTGCATCCTCCCCTGCATCGTCGGATACTCGGCGAAGGGATATAAACGGAACGCCGTTAAAATGCGCTACTGAGGCAATAGCCGCAGTTTCCATATCACAACACATTACCGAAAACTCATCCTTAAGTAGGTTTTTAAGGGTAGTGTTTGAAACAAAGCGGTCGCCGCTTGCAAGCTTACCCGATTTTGCGGGTGCAGCGGCCTTTACGGCTAAATCCACAAGAAAATCTTCAGTTTTATAAATATATGTTTGCCCCGGTTTTTCGCAGGGCTTATAGTTAAAACAGGTTAAATCAAAATCGTGCTCGAAAAAGGAGGTGCCTATTACGTCTTCACCGCGTGAGACCCCCGAAATTCCTCCCGAAAGTCCGTAGTTTACTAGTATATCTGCTCCCTCGCAAACCGCTTTTTGGGCGGCAGAAGCGGCATTAACCTTACCAATACCGCAGCAAATTGCCCATACCTTTATTATCTTATCGTCCTTTACAAGGGTAAAGGTATGGCCCATTCTGCCACTAAAGTTTTTTTCCTTTAAAGAAAGGTCATTCATTTTTAAAAGTGCCGCGTATTCTTCATCGTCGGCAATTATAAGCGAAACGTTTAATATATCCTTCATTTTAACTCCAAAATTTATAATTTTTCCCCACATCTAGCGCAGTACTGTGATGTTTTAGGATTTTTTCCACCGCATTTTTCACAAGTCACATCATTTGTTAATGCAGAAAGTTCTGAATTTAACGCTTTAATACTTTCTAAAGTCTCATCTGCTTCTTTAAAAAGCATAGCGGTACTATCGTTTAAAGATTTTCTATCACATTCCTTGTACCACGTTTTACCCATAGCAGCATAGATTTTATTTAAAGCATTCTTCTTGGAATTAATTTTAAACTTTATTTTTTGCACCGCAACAATCTCTTCGGTCTTTTGTGCGGCACTATCTAAAAATTCCTTTGCTTTTTTTACGTTTTGGTCAAAAGAGTCCATTTAAGCCCTTCCTTTCCACACCTACAGTAAATATTACCATAATCACCTTAAATTTTCAAGCATTTAAGCTAATACTTACTGCCCAGTATAAATTCTCTTATTAGTGAATTTTCGGGAACTATATCTTGCGAAAGTGAGTAAAATCCCTCCAGCGCATTTTTAAGTTTCATTGCCTCGTCATAATTTTCAACGTTTGGATTTAAATCTTCCAACAATTTTAAAATTATACTTTTAAAAACACAAGGTTCAAAGCTATGAAAGGTTTTAAGTTTTATATAAGCCCCCTCTTTAAAAGGGTAAAGATATTTTTGTTCCCCACTTATAACCGAAGTCCAAAGATTTAAGGTGCCGGCGGCACTTGTATTTCTGTAAAGATAGTCGCGGGACATTCTTCTAGCAAGGCGAAGCCCCTTACTGTCTAAAATTTCTTCCCCATCCGTCCCAAATACTGAGCACTGCGGACTTATATAAACGCTAAGCCAACTCCCCGTTGGAAGATTATCAGTTAAAATGGGATTTATGGCATGAAGTCCCTCAATAATTAAAATGCCGTGATTTTCAATATCAATTTCCCTATACTCGTTTACGCCCTTAGCAGCAAAATCAAAAATAGGTATGGTTGTTTTTTCCCTAGTTAAAAGTTCCTCAAAGCACTTGTGAATTTCGGGGATGTTTAAAGAATAAACCGTTTCGAAATCAGGTTTGCCGTTTTCATCCAAAGGCATTTGGTCAATATTAAGATAAAAATTATCTAAGGAAACAACCTCTGCATCTACACCGTTTTCCTTAAAGCCCTCTTCCAATATATGAGCGCTTGTTGTTTTGCCCGAGCCCGAAGGCCCCGCTAAAAGCAAAATTCTGCAGTCCTTTTGCTCTATAGTTTTATTTATAACGTCCTTTATTTGTAACCTATAAGCATCTTCAGAAAGTTTAACCAGTGTTTTAACGTCGTTTTGCGCAAGGCAGTTAATTTCCTGCGTGGTATTTAGCATAAAATTCCTCCACTAATCTCTTTCTTTTTAGAATTTCATCAAAACCGTTTATATATTCATAAGGATACTTAAAGTTGAAAATTCGCTCAATATTTCCGCTTTCTTGGTCTTTCAGTTTTGAAACCGCTGAAGCACCGCAAGCTAAAATTGTATGGGTTTCATCCATAATATAAACGTTATATATACCCACTTTTCCGCTTTTGGCATAGCCAACGTTTTCTAAATTGCCTACAGTTTTGCTTTGTCGGTACATATAATAAGGAAATATTTTATTTTCGGTGAGAGTTTTCTCAGCATAAGAAACCATTTCTCCCGCCTCTAGGTAATTGTTAAAGGAAGGTATATTTCCATCCCTGATTTCAGCAGAACGCTTAATGGAAAGCGAATGTACGGTAATGCTTTCGGGGTCAAGTTCTAAAACCTCATTTAAGGTTTTCTTAAAGCTTTGAGGGGTGTCCCCCGGTAGCCCCGCAATAAGGTCCATATTTATATTATCAAAGCCCATTTCCTTTGCGAGTAAGAGTTTTTCTCTAACATCGTTTGCGGTATGGCGCCTACCAACCTTTTTTAGCACCTCATCATTCATACTTTGAGGATTTATGCTGATACGGTCAACACCTGCATTTTTAATGGCCAACAGTTTTTCGGTTGTTATGGTATCTGGCCTACCCGCCTCTACAGTAAACTCTTCAAGATTAAAGCCAAAAAGTTCCCTTATTTTACCCAAAAGGAGCTCTAGCTGTTCTGCAGAAAGGGTAGTTGGAGTACCGCCGCCGACATAAACCGTCATAACCTCTAACCCTAACCTATTTATAATATTGGCGGTTTCTTCTAGCTCCTTTATAAGAAGCTCTAAATAGCTTGGAATTAGGTCTGCAGCTGAAGAAATGCTATGCGAAACAAAAGAACAATAACTACACCTTGTAGGACAAAAAGGAATAGAAACGTATATACTAACGCTTTTTTTGTGGGAGCGGGAAATAATTTCATCCTCACTCTTTGCAGTTCGCTTTAAAAGGGAAAGCTTTTGCTTTTCTACCTTAAAAACATCTACAAAATAGCTAAATGCCGCCTCTTCACCCAAAAGTTCTTCCATTTTTCTAAAAAGCTTTGCAGGACGAATTCCTGTCAATATACCCCACTGGGGTCGGTAATTTGTAAGCAGACAGTAACATTCAAACAATAGTCCCGCCAAAACATGCTCGGGATAGCGCTCCTTCATTGGATGTAAAAGGTCGCTTTTATTTAATGTTTTGGTTTTCTCATAAAACCTTTCACCTGTTCCTGCTCCGGCTGACAGTAAAAGGTCATCACCCTTATTTTCAATATATGCAAGGCCGAATAAACCGTCCCTAACTTCCCCATCCTTTACAAAGTCAACCCTTTCGAAAGGAAAGAAAAGCCGAGTCAGTTTTTCAAGCTCATAATTAAATTCGTGTCCTTTAATAAAAATCCTCATAACCTGAAATTTAGCGCTCTTTTCCTATAGTTGTTTTTTCACCATGGCCGCTAAGCACCAAAATATCTTCATCCAAAGCTTTTAGCCGTTTAAGGGAACTTATAAGCTCTGCAGTACTGCTGGTAGGCAAATCTGTTCTGCCAAAGCTACCTTTAAAAAGTGTGTCGCCGCTAAAGAGGGTTTTATCGATTAGATAACAAACCGAGCCCTTAGTATGTCCAGGTGTGTGTAAAACCTCTATTTCCCTACCGGCTATTTTAAGCTTATCACCATCATTTACCGTTAAATCGGGAGTAATGTTAATGGGAGGAAGGCCGAAATAAGTAGAAAGATTTATACTAGGACTGCCAAGTCCTTCTACTTCCCCTGCAAAAGCCACAATACTAGCGCTTTTGCAAATTTCTTTAAGAGCTTTTACACCCATAACGTGGTCAAAATGACAATGGGTTAAAAGAATATATTTAATACTATCTTTATTTTCGGCAGCGTAGTTTTGAAGCTCCGGTGAAAATTCACCCGGGTCAACAACAAAGCGTTCACTTCCCACTTTTACTGCATAGCAGTTTTCCCCCATATTAGAGGAAACAAATGTTTTAATCTCCATATTTTTTTACCTTTTCCAAGTATCGGTGTCCAGAACTATGGTAATAGGCCCATCACCGCACATATTCACTTCCATATCGGCGCCAAATTGCCCCTTTTCTACGGGGATGCCATACCCGTTTAGGCAGTCGCAAAAATATTCGTACATATTATTAGCGCCATTAGGTTCCATAGCAAGCGTAAAAGAAGGACGGTTACCCTTTTTAGTATCGGCGCAAAGGGTAAAATTTGAAACAACTAATATAGATCCGCCTATATCCCCTACCGAAAGATTCATTTTATTCTCGCTATCGGAAAAAATTCTAAGCGCAGCAACCTTTTTGGACAAAAGCTCGGCCATATCCTTGGTGTCCGCTTCATATACTCCTAGCAGTACCAAAAGCCCGTTTGCAATTTTTCCTACAATATTACCCTCTACAATAACACTTGCATTTTTACAGCGCTGTATAACCGCCTTCATAATCTACCTCACATTCCCGTACGCTCTACCTGATGAACGCCGTTTATCTTATTGAGCTTCTGACAAACGGCCTTTAAATGCTCGGCACTTTGAACGCTTATGGTAACGGCAACCAAGCTATAGCTATCCTTAACCTCACGTCCGTTTAGTGCGTGAATAGGCACACCCGCATTCGCAAGGCAAACGGTAATATCGGCCAAAAGACCGGTTCTAAGGTCGCCCTTAATTTGAAGCGATGCCTTGAAGCTTTCGTTTACAACGCCCTCCCAGTGGGCAGAAATCCATCTTTCGGGCTCCTCAGATATAGAAATATCTTTTGGTACGTTTAAGCAGTCTCTCTTATGCACCGAAACGCCATGTCCACGGGTAATAAAACCAATAATATCATCGCCCGGAAGCGGTGTGCAACATCTTGAAAGCTTGATAAGGCAGTTATCAACACCCTCAACAATAACACCCTCGTGGGATGCCTTGGTTCTAGAAACAATAGGAGTAGTTCTGACCGGCTTTTTCTCGGCCGTGAGCTTTGCATAATCGTCCTTAATTCGCGGCATAATGCGTGAAAGCAAAATTCCGCCATAACCAAGCGCCGCATAAAATTCATCAACGTTTGCGCACTTTTGCCTCCTTGCTATATTACTAAGGAAGGCATCGTACTCCTCGTCACTGAGCCGTATGCCGTTACGCGAGAAATCCCTTTCAATTTGCGCCTTACCATTGGCAATATTTTCGGCGCGTTTTTCCTTTTTAAACCATCCTCTGATTTTGCTTTTGGCCTGTGTGGTAACGGCAATATTGAGCCAATCTCGGCTTGGTCCGTTATTTTGCTTATTAGAGGTTAAAATTTCGATAATTTCGCCCGTTTTCACCTCGTGGTTAAGGGGTACAATTCTACCGTCCACCTTGGCGCCAACCATTTTAATTCCAACCTCGGAATGAATTGCAAAGGCAAAATCAATAACCGTACCGCCTGCAGGAAGATTTATAACGTCTCCCTTTGGAGTAACGGCAAAAACGTCCTCAATAGGCAAATCGGTTTTAATGGTCTGAACAATATCCTCGGGATTATCAGAATCCTTTTGGCTTTCCAAAATCTGCCTAATCCAAAGAAGTCTATCCTCAAGCTTTGAGTCAACCTTTTGTATGCCCTCTTTATATTTCCAGTGGGCGGCAATTCCGTACTCAGCGGTATGGTGCATATCCCAGGTTCTTATCTGAATTTCAAAGGGTATACCCTCTCTGCCCAAAACAGTGGTATGCAACGATTGATATAGGTTGGGCTTTGGTGTAGAAATATAATCCTTAAATCTGCCGGGGATAGGTCTGAACATATCGTGCATTAAACCCAAAATATTATAGCAGTCTGCTACGGTATCAGTAATGATCCTCACTGCGTAAATATCATATATCTCTTCAAACTGCCTACCCTGGAAGAACATTTTTCTATAAATGCCGTGGATAGACTTTACCCTACCCTCAAGCGAAACGTTAATCTCTGGCATTGCCTCCTTGAGACGCAAAGTAATTTTATCCTTAATATCGCTTAAAAGTTTTTCCCTTGTTTGAGATTTAACCGATAACTGCTCTTCAATTTCCTTGTAACCGATAGGGTCAAGATGAGCAATGGCAAGGTCTTCAAGTTCTTCCTTTAGAGCTCTGATACCAAGGCGGTGAGCGATAGGTGCAAAAACCTCTATGGTCTCCAGAGAAATATCCCTTTGTTTTTGGTCGGACTTGGCGTCAATAGTACGCATATTGTGAAGGCGGTCTGCGAGCTTTATGATAATAACCCTAATATCCTGTGCCATTGCAACAAGCATCTTTCGAATATTCTCAGACTGTTGCTCTTTTGCCGAAATTGGAAGCTTACCAAGTTTGGTAACGCCATCAACAAGTGTTAAGACTTCTTCGCCGAATTCATTTTTAATATTCTCCGCCGTTGCGCTTGTATCCTCGATAACATCGTGGAGTAGTCCCGCTGCTACGGCAGCACTGTCCATACCGAGGGAGACCAAGATCTTGGCAACCGAAAAGGGATGCGTACAATATTCCTCGCCCGACTGCCTGAGTTGTCCCTTGTGGGCTTCTACTGCATACCAAAAGGCCTTTTCAACGAGTTCTCTATCGTATGAATGACCCTGACCGTCCATAAGTTCATTTAATTCTTTAAGATG
Organism: Acutalibacteraceae bacterium; assembly: GCA_045630265.1. Taxonomy (GTDB): domain Bacteria; phylum Bacillota; class Clostridia; order Oscillospirales; family Acutalibacteraceae; genus UMGS1279. Next base: position 40,384 of record JAZQSV010000054.1, on the reverse strand, counting down.
TAAATTATAATCTGTCATGGTTATACCTCAACCGAAAGCGCCTTAAGTTTTAAATATATTTTTGAATTCTCTAAACTGACCTTAGAGGTACTTAGTAGTTTCATTTTTCGGTCAAAACCGCCCTTGGTGGTTTCAATCAAACCCAACTCTTCCATAGTATCTAAAATTACCGAGAGCTTTGAAAAAGAGTATTTTTTAAGATGGTACATAAGTGGTGCAAATGAATTTACTCCTAATTTTATTACCCTATAAACCTCTGCCATATCCTCACGCTCAAAGGAAAGGATTTTAGCAGTTTCAGGACATATAGTATCACTTAAAAACTCCTCATATTCCAAAAAGCTTTTTATAACTTTATCATCATTGTGGCCGTGAATTTTAACATCCTTTACAAGCACGTTAATTTGCTCTTCTCCCTGGTAAACAGAGGACTGTAAAGAAACAACCAAATCCACCATATTTCCTGCCTCAAAAGGAAAATCTTCGGCCGATTTATTAAACATAACCGCTGCAACTGTAGTATCACCTTTTGACAAAATAAGACGCAGATGCTTACCGTTTCCCATTGGGATTATTCTAACAATATTCATACCGAAAAGTCCAAAAAGCGGGCTGGAATTTTCGGTGCCATAGGGTTCTAAATCACGTAGTGCAGTAATTAAATCCAGCGAAATTACCGAAGGGTTTAATTTCAAATCAACAAATACTTCCGATACGGGATATTCTTTGGTTTTTGCGTATTCATTTATAACGCTTTTGAACTCATCAAGCTTCGAAACCGACAAGCTGAGTCCCGCCGCCATATCATGCCCGCCAAACTTAATAAGGTGCGAACTTGCAGAGCTGATTGCCTCAAAGATCGGAAAATTTGCTACCGAACGCGCAGAGCCCTTTGCGATATCTTCGTCAGAGCTTATATTAAGCAGTATAACGGGTTTCCCAAACTCCTCAGTAAGACGGCCCGCTGCAATACCCAGTACGCCCTCGTGCCAATTTTCACCCGCCAAAACAATAACTCTATCGTTATAGAGTTTGTTTTTGAATATAACATCCTCGGCCGCTTTGGTAATTTGCTTTTCGGTTTCCTGCCTTTTTACGTTTTCAAGGCAAAGCTCATCAGCCAGATGCTGAATTTCACGTATATCGGTAGAGGTCATAAGCTTTACGGCCCTTGCAGCGCTTCCCATTCTGCCTGCAGCATTTATTCTGGGGGCCAGCATATATCCCAGGTTAGTTGAGGTTATTTTGCCCGGTTCAAGCCCCGCAGAAACAATAAGCTCTTTAAGTCCCACATTGGGGCTTATATTCAACTTTCTGACACCCGCCGCAACAATTCCGCGGTTTTCTGCTTTAATGGGCATAAGGTCGGCAACGGTTCCTAAAGCCACCAAATCTCCATACCTTGAAAGCATTTTTTCGGGAGATAAATCAGAAAGAGCAAGAACAAGCATAAATGCAACGCCAACACCCGCAAAATCTTTAAAATCTAACATATTACCCTCGCGGTGGGGGTCAATAACCGCTACCGCATTTGGAATTATACCTTGAGGCAGATGGTGGTCGGTAACAACCGTATCAACACCAAGCTCTTTTGCCCTTGCAATTTCCGCATTGGCCGCAATTCCGTTATCTACGGTCAGAATAAGCTTTGTACCGTCGGCGGCAATTTTTTCTACCGCCTCCAAGCTCATACCATAACCCTCTTTACGGCTTGGAATGTAATAATCAACTTTAGCTCCAAGTGAATTAAGAAAATCAAAAACAAGTGCAGTAGCAGTTGTGCCATCACAGTCATAATCGCCGAATATGGTGATTTTCTCACCTTTCTCTATAGCGGTTAAAACACGCTTAACAGCGGGCTCCATATCCAAAAAGGCATAAGGGTCTAGGTCGGGCATTTCTTTTGACAGAAACATGTCCAACGAAAAGGGGTCGGTATATCCTCGGCTGTAGCAAAGCAGGGTTACAAATGGGTCAAACCCGCTTTCCTCAGCTAAGGCGTTAATTTCCGCTTTATCAATTTCCGGAATAATCCACCTTTTATAGCTCATAGTACCCTCATTAAAAAATTTAAATAATTTTTGAAAAAACTATTGCAATTTTAACTATATTATGATAACATATATTTTGTTCCAAAACAAGTATATTTTAAAATTTACTTGGGGGCGTAGCTCAGCTGGGAGAGCGCTTGAATGGCATTCAAGAGGTCATGGGTTCGATCCCCACCGTCTCCACCAAAAACCGTCGACTACTGTCGGCGGTTTTTTTGTAATGGGTAACAGTGAATAGTGAAAAAGTTAAAATAAGTGTGTGTTATAAAAAGGATCGAACCCGAGAGGGTCTAAGCGTATATAAAACAGTTCGGTGAACTGTTTTTAGCTTAGAGCAGCGCAGGCGGGTACCCAGTGCGAAGCATTGGGTCGCCAAGCTATCAGTATGCGAAGCAGACGGTCGATCCCCACCGTCTCCACCAAGTATAAAGCACTTCATTCATAATGAATGGGGTGCTTTATTGTTTGTGGTGGTAGGGTTTAACCCCTTATGCCCATTGAACTTTAAGACGATTTATGATATACTAAATTTAAACTTATTTAAAAAGGTGCGAAATAATGGTTATTATAATAACAGGCCCCTCCCACGTAGGAAAAACGGCGCTTGCGCAAAAAATACTTGAAAAATATAAATATCCCTACCTTTCCATAGACCATTTAAAAATGGGTCTAATACGTAGCGGTAATACGACCCTCACCCCTTTGGATGATGATAAACTCACAAGTTATCTTTGGCCCATTGTCAGAGAAATTATTAAAACAGCAATAGAAAATGAACAAAATTTAACTGTTGAAGGGTGCTATGTTCCGTTCGACTGGGAAAAGGATTTTGATGCGAAATACCTCAAAAATATTAAATATTACTGCCTTGTAATGAGCGAAAAATACATTAAAAACCATTTTGAAGATATAAAAAAATTTGAAAGCGTTATAGAAAATAGATTACGCGACGAATGTGATATAAATGCATTAATAAACGACAATAATCGTTATTTTAATGAGGCAAAAAAGTATAACCTGAATTACTTACTTATTGATAAATGTTACGATTTTGACATTTGACAGCAGTTAAAAACCTTGTTATAATTCTAAAAAAACTTTGGGAGGATTTTATGAAAGCAAAAAACGTTATTACCGCTATTTTTGCGGCATTTTTCAGCGTACTTCTTGTTACATTTTGTATTTTCGCGGTGCTTAGCGGCACTGTTGCGGCAACGGTAACCAAAAAAGGTGTAGTACAAATTGTTCAAAATATTGACTACACAGCGCTTTTACCGGAAAGCGAGCAAATTATAAACACTATTGACTCTTCCTCTTTGGATAAGGAAACGGCCGAATTTATTAAACAAATTGTATCAGACGAACACTCTAATTTTACCGAAGAAATTTTCAAAACCAAAATGGCAAAAGAACTTATTGGTGCCTATGCCGAGGACATTATTGGTACGCTAAAGGGTACTGCGAGCGATATGCCAAGTTTTAGTAAAGAAGCTGTAGAAAAAATAATAAACGACAATAAAGATGAAATTGTAAAGTTTGCAAAGCCATATATGGACGAGTCGGTAACTGAAGAAGAGCTTGCCGCTCAAATTAACACTGTTTTGAATAATAACGTTCACACAATAGTTGAGGCAATTCCCACAGTAACCGAAATTGAAATTCCAGTAACCAAAGAAATTTCATCCATTTTTAAAACAATTTTCGGGCCCTACGTTACACTTATTTTAGCAGGTCTTACTCTTATAGTTGCAGCAACTATTTTTGTTTTACGTCTTCAAAACCTTAACGGCCTGCTTTGGCTTGGCATTGATTTTGGCATTGTAACATTTATAACTGCCGCCCTTGCTCTTACCACAAAAACCATTTCTAAAGTACTGAGTAACGTGCTTAGCTCTGCAAAAATTATTGCCGACGCAGTTATAACGGTAGCCGCAAAACAGCTTTTAATTTCCGCCCTTATTTGCCTACTCTTTACTATAGTTTTTATTGTACTTTTTATTCTTTTAAAGAAAAACAAATCAAACAAAACCGAAGTTTTAAAGACTGTATAATTAAATTTTTTTTAAACCCGCCGTGCATTTATGGCGGGTTTATTATTTTTTATAAAAATTCACAAAAAATGTAGAAAAAAATATTTTTATGTGTTATTATATATTATGAAGATTTATATGCTAAAAGCAAGAGGTGAAGGACTTGGCAAAATCAGTTTTAAACAAGAAAATTCCCAAAAGCTGCGACTACTGTTTTTATGGCAGAAAAAGTTCGGCTTTTGACGTTATTTTATGTAAATATAAAGGCCCAGTAACCAAGGAAAACCGTTGTAGAAAGTTTGAGTATGACCCGCTTAAGCGCGTACCAAACCTGGCGGCCGAGATGCCAAAGTTCACAAAAGAGGATTTCTCACTTTAGTTTTAAGCTTGTTCGGAGGAAAATGTTTTGCAAAAATTTGAAAATAAAAACCAAAACAATGATGAGGATAACGAGCAGCAAAAGGGTATGCTAATTGGCAGAAATGCCGTTTTGGAGGCCCTTCGCTCGGGCAGAGAGATTGATAAGCTTTTTGTTGCAAAGGGAAACACTTCAGGTGGTCTTGTCCCCATTCTTCAAAAATGCAGGGATAAAAAAATTGTAATTAAAGAAGTGCCCACTAACAAGCTTGACTTTATGTGCGGTGGCATGACTCACCAGGGCGTTATTGCTTTGGTGCCGGCACAATCTTACGCTAGTCTAGAGGAAATTTTCGACCTGGCAGAGCAGAAAAACGAAAAATTATTTTTGATTATTTGTGATGGCATTGAAGACCCACATAACCTTGGCGCCATAATTCGTACCGCCGAAGCAACCGGTGTGCACGGCATTATAATTCCAAAGCACAGAAGTGTAACACTTAACGCCACCGTTGCTAAATCGGCCAGTGGAGCGCTTGAATACGTAAAAGTATGCAAGGTTACCAATATTCCAAATACAATAGACGAGCTTAAAAAACGCGGTGTCTGGGTATATGGAGCCGATATGGACGGCGAGCTTTGGAGTAATAGCGACTACACATCCTCCACCGCCATTGTAATCGGCTCTGAGGGTAATGGTATCAGCAGACTTGTAAAGGATAAATGCGATCAGATTGTTTCCATGCCAATGTGTGGTAAAATAAATTCACTCAACGCCTCGGTTGCGGCGGGTGTTTTAATGTACGAAGTAGCAAAGCAAAGACTCTAACGTAAAAATATAAATCCTATGCAAAATAAATTTAAGGGGAAAAGAAAATGGGACTTTTCGGCAAGAAAAATAAAGACGATTATTTTAAAGCCCAGCTTGAAAAAGAGGCGCTGGAAAAGCTAAATGATAATGAGGACTTTGACTATATTCTACCCATTGAGGGTTCGGAGATTTTAAGCGGTTTTTCGCCTATTGGCAAATCAAGCATTCAGGCAAAAAGCGTAATTACCCCCGATGAAATTATGGGTGGGAAGGCACCGCTTGTAAAAACTGTGCCCGAAACGAAAGTCACACATATTACGGAAGAAAAAATACCTATGGAAAAGGCCGAAAAGCAAAACTCGGCTGACTTTTTGTACTCTCTTATGACCGAATCCAGAAAGAGTAGTGCCGAAGGCGTTGTGAAATCCACAGAGGAAAATCCGGCGGCTGTTCCGACCCCTACACCTGCACCGAAACAAATGCCCATTATTACAGAAACTGTAGTAACCCCCGAACCAAAAACCGAAGATCCAAAGCCCACCGAAAAGTCGCTTGACTTTGAAAGCTTGTTTAAGGACCTACACGCTCAGACCGAAAAATATTCCAAAATTAACGCCCAATATGAAGAAACACACAAAGGTACAGTAAAAACCGAAGAAATGTCTGCTACTTCTGTAAAAGAAGATTTTGAGGAAGAAATTATCCCCACCATTCCCACGGATAAGGCAGAATACCAAAAATCAGAAACAGAACCAATTAGCGATATGGAAAAAGAGCGGCGCTCTTTGCTTGATAGATGCAACGCATATTTGAGTGATGACAGTTCCCCTGAAGTAGCTAAAACCGTCGATTCGAATTATAAGCTTGAAAGTGTTGAATCTATACTTAAAAATTTAGAGCAAAAGGCGACCGAGCGTTCAAAAACCATATATCTTACTCAGTCGGATTTAGATAGTATTACTCATAAACCCGAAACCCCAAACGAAGCTACGCCCGTAGTAGAAGAGGAAATAATTCCTACGGAATCTACCGAAAATATTGAGGATACACTTAAAATAACCAAAACCTTTGCGGCGGTTAGTGAAGAAACGGTTAAGCGCCATTTTATTCCCACAACCGACCTTACCCCAAAATCCGCAGAGGTTACGATAGGTACTCAAATTTTTGATTCCATAGTTGAAAAGCCGGTAGAAAACGGTGAAGAAATCGATGATACAGCAGATATTTTCTCCTCCTCCGAAAAAGAGGTAGAAGAAATATCTGAAGTAGGTCCCTTTGATTATAATGGAGTTGGTGACAGAGCAAGGGTTGGCTCAAAGCTTAAAAAGCTTTTCACCCTTTCTACCGTAAAAACGGTTCTAACCATTTTACTCTTTATAGTTTCAGTATTTATGTTAACACCCTTTGCAAAGCAAATATTTGGCTCCATAAAAATTTACCACAGTATTTATTTAGCATTAGCGCTTCTTGGGGCTCTAATAAATTTAGATATATTCAAAAGCTTTATTGACCTAATAAAGGGCAAGCACAATACCGATTTACCCTTTGTTTTAAGCAGTATATCTACCATTGCCTTTACTGCAATTCAGTTGTCTGGCGGTTTGGAAACATTTTCGCTTGTTCCCCTTTCCCTACTCTCAGTTTCTGCTAACGCAGTAGCAAAGAGCACTAAAAACAAAAGAATTTATAAAAACTTCCGTTTGCTTGCAAATGAAAAATCCAAAAATGCTATAACAATTCTTAGTAATCCCGCAGTGGCTAAATCTATTGTAGGAAAACACATTGACGGTAGCTCAATTATTTGCTACGGCAAAAAGACTAAAACCGTTACCGATTTTGTTAAGGCCGGTTTTTGTGTCGACCCCAACGCAAAGAAAATTGTTAACCTTACTCTTATTTGTGGGGCGGCGGGACTTGTTATTGCACTTATCAGGCTTATTCTGGGCGGTACCTTTGCAGAATTTTTATCTCTTTTAACCATTATCTACTGTGTAGTTGCCGCACCGTCTGTAATTTCGCTTACAGATTCGGCTATTAACTCTGCCTCTAAGCGTCTTGGCTCCTACGGTGCTATGATTTCGGGCTACAGCGCCGCATACGCTTTAGACCACTGTAACGCTTTAGCAACCGACGCTAAAGACCTATTCCCAAACGGCACCATTCGCCTTGTGGATATGAAGGCGCTTAGCGACACCTCCGTATACCAGGCTATTTTGGATGCTATTGCTCTTACCGAAAATATTGGCAGTCCTTTGGCTGAAATGTTTAAACAAGCGATGGATGCACCGAGCGACAAGCCATTAGAAGTGGATTCGGCAGTATATGAGGACAAAATGGGTATTTCGGGTTGGGTTAACGACAGGCGCGTTTTCATTGGTAATAGAATTTTAATGGAAAGTCACGGTTTTACCAATATCCCCGAAATTGAACTTGATAAAAAAATAATGCGCAAAGGTTACTTCCCCGTTTACCTTGCGTGTGATAACCGTCCCTGCGTTTTATTTGTAGTAAAATATTTTGCTGATGACGAAATTATGTATGAGTTAAAACGCCTTTGCAATACCGGAACTACCGTCTTTGTTAAAAACTGCGACCCCAACATTAGCGACGATATGCTAACAGATTACTTTGGTCTTTATAAGGACAGTATTCACGTTATGACAAGGCAGGGCGCCGACCAGTTCACACTAATTAGCGAAGAAACTAAAAGCCAGTCAGCAGGTGCTGTTTCTACATCCTCTGTTTGCGGACTGTTTGCATCTCTTACCGCTTCTATTGGCATAAGAAAGCTTTCCAAGGTACTATACGTTCTTTATACGGTTTGCACTGTGCTTGGAATTTTGGCGGCAACCTTGCTTACATTTGCAGGAATTTTAAATGGTATTTCACCCTTTATTTTACTACTGGCTCAATTAGGTTTAACGGTTATAACCTTTGTACCATTACTCTTTGGACGCCCATAGTTGAAAAATTTTAAATTTTGTGTTACAATTAGCAACAGATGAAAATCTGTTGCTAATTTATTTTTAAAGCAAAATTAAAGGAGGGATAGAATGACTAAAATTAAAATAAAGCCGCTTACCAAAACAACTACTGATAAGCTTTTAATTTATCTTGGTTTTATAAGTATATTTCTTCCCTATTATATTTCCTTTATATATTTGTTCTTCGCCAGCGTTTTTATTTTTATTAAAAAGCGTAATACTGATTTATTTAAAGTAAATAAAATACCCTGGCTACTTGTGTTTATTGTTTATTCGGCTGCAGTTGCCGCACTAAACCAAAACTATAACGGAATTTTATATTCGGTTTTCATACTTCTTCTTTGCTACTACTGTATATACGTAAAAAGTGTTATAACACCAAAAATTTTTGAAAACTGTTTATCCCTTTCCTGTCTTCTCGGAGGGCTAACCGCCATTATAGGCATTGCCGACAAGATTTTATTTTCCATTTTACACAGCAATGTAAAGCACCGTACCACCCTTTACTTTTTTAACTGTAACTATTTAGCCACGATACTTGCTATTGTTGTTATAATTTGCGCCTACAAAATTATTTTATCTAAGGGGAAATTCCTGTTTTATTTTATTACTGCGTTGCTTTGTATTGTTACAATGTACTTTACGGGCAGTATGTTCGTATGGATAGAGGTTTATATTGGTATTGCCTTTTTGCTTGGCTACACAAGGAAATATCAGCTACTGAGCATTGTGCTTTTAGCCCTTGCCACCGTACTTATCGTGCTTTACTGCGCCCCCGAAATTATTCCGCGCTCGGGAGATTTTTTTAGGACTATAGATAACCGTGTTGGTATTTGGAAGGTGTGTATTGATTCTATTAAATCGGCGCCCATTTTCGGTCGCGGCTTTATGGCCTATAAACACGTTTTGCCCCTTTATCCCAAGGCATATCCAACCTCCCATTCCCACAGCATTTTACTTGAACCTCTTATGGATTTCGGCGTAGTGGGATGCACACTTATTTTGATTTATTTAGTAAACCTTTTCCGTCGGCTTTTTGTTTGTCGAAACGCCCAAAGCAAGTATTTTTTCTCATCCCTTATTATTGCTCTTATTTTTAGTTTACTCGCTCACGGTACTACCGACCTTACCTTCCTTTGGTCACAAACAGGACTTTTTTACGGACTTTTAATTTGTGGCCTGGGGCCCGAAGAGCGACTACTTAATATATAATTAAAATCCCGAACTTGGAATTTCAAGTTCGGGATTTTTTTATGTATTTTCATTCTCTTTAATTTTAAAAACAAGTTTTAAAAAACCTCTAAGTAATTTAGGACTTTTGAAAACTAGAACCTTCATAAATTTTTTGCCCCCTAGCATTTAATAGAACAAATACCCAAATATATTAAGGCAATAGCCAGAAAGAGCACAAGAACCTTTACGGGACAATAAAAAGCAACTATTAACCCCACCCCAAACGCAATAAAGAAGATTGGTGGTTTTTTTGGTCTTCTGCGCAACTGCATCACCGCCTTTAGTACATTATACTCTAAGCTATAAAATGTGTTACAAAAGAAAAAGGATTGCTAATCTTGAAAATTAGCAATCCTTTAATTTTATTTAATTTCCCACTGTTTTATATCTTTTATTTCATTATAAAATGCGTGGTAACTTTCCAGTCGGCTTCTATTTATTATACCTTCTTCCGCCGCCCTTTCTATAGCGCATCCCTTTTCCCCCGTGTGGGTGCAGGAGACAAATTTACATCCACCCAAATACTTTTCAAATTCAGGGAAAAGAAACTGTAGGTTTTCCTTTTTAATAGACATTGTCTTAACAGTTTCAAGGGCCGAAAAACCAGGTGTGTCGGCAACGTAGCCGCCACCAACCCTATAAAGTTCGGTATGTCTTGTAGTGTGCCTGCCTCGGCCAAGTTTTTCACTGACCTCACCGGTTTTAAGGGAAAGCTTTGGAATTATTTTATTAAGCAGACTGGATTTTCCAACACCTGAATTGCCTGTAAACGCCGATATTTTGCCATCAAGCAATTTTAATACTTCATCACATCCCTCACCGCTGACTGTTGAGGTCAGTACGGTTTTAAAACCAACTGAAGTGTAAAGTTCTACCCACTTTGAAAGGTCCCCCAAATCTGACTTATTGAAAACCAAAATCGGCTCAATATCATTTTCCACCGCAATTGCGGTAAGGCGGTCAATAACAAGGGTGTTCGGCGCGGGTATACACTGAGATGAAACAATAAAAAGTCTATCAATATTGGCCACAGGCGGTCTTACCAAAATATTTTTTCTCGGCAAAACGTCGCACAGTACGCCCTTTCCGTCAGAGAGCACCTCAAAGGTAACTCTATCACCAACGGTGGGGGTTATACTGTTTTTTCTGAAAATACCCCTTGCCTTACACTCATATATGCCGTCGCCGGCATCTATGAAGTAGAAGCCGGCAATAGCTTTCGTTAGTATTCCGTTTACTAAGCTCATATTGAGTTAACCTTGTGGATTATTGGTTTGGCCGCCTTGCTGACTGCCTCCATTTTGCTGATTGTTATTGTTGTTATCGTCTGTATCATCAGAATCCTTTTCAACTACAGGATATGCATAAATCTTGGTTTTTGAATGTTGCTCTACACCGGTAGCAGAATCAATAACAAGACGCATATAATCATCATACTTATTATCGGTATGGGAAAGCTTAATTTCAACAGTAACCGTTGGGTCTTGGGTTTCAATTTCAAAGGTTGTTTGCTTAGAATTCCAAATGTCGAGCTTATTGGACTTCTTAACCTCTTCATTATTTATCCAAAGAGAAACAGTACCATACTGCGAAATATAATCATCTGGAAGCGGCACATTTACAGTTACCTTGTAATTTCTTACACCGCTACCAATTTTAATGTTAATTGCAGTGCCCTTGCCCGCTTTTTCTCCGCCAAAGGTGGGGTCTTGCTCTAAAACAAAGTTTTTCTGCTTAGCGTCACTATCCACCTCTAAAATTTCGCCAACGGTAAAGCCCTGCTTTTCAATTATCTTCTTAGCGTCCTCTAAGGTACAACCAACAACGTTTGGAACGTCTATCATCTCGGTAGGTTCGCCACTGCTTACAAACATCTTAATCTCGGTGTCTGAAGGCATATACGAACCGCCTGCAGGAGTAGTTCTTATAACCAAATTTGCAGCAACAACCTCACTAAGTTCCTCAACCCTTTGCACCTTAAAGCCAGCATTTTCTAGAATTGCCTGTGCCTTAGCGGCCTCGAAACCATCTACTTTAGGCACCTCTACGTATTCGGGGCCCTTGCTTACAACAACCTTAATAGTTGCATTTTTCTTAACATCCTTACCTGCAACAGGAGTTTGTGAAATAATCTCACCCATTTCATACTCAGAACTGCTCTGATAAGAAGAAACCTGAAACTTAAAGCCATATTCATTCTCTTCAGCAATAACGTTTTCGTAAATAGCGCCAACGTAATCAGGACACGGGAAAGCTACGCCCGTTCCGCCTGTAAACATCTTTATAATCCAAATACCAAGTATAACTATAGCAACAACAAAGGCCGAAGCTACGCCGATAAGAATAGGAATAAGGGGAGATTTTGTTGTTTCCTCCTCTTCATCCTCTTTTTTATCAAGCGGCCTATCAATATACTTCGTGGGCTCATTATCAATAAAATAAAGGTTGTCAAAGGTCATAGCAGGGTCTCGCTTAAACTGCTCTAAATCGCGTAGCATTTCTGCGGCAGATTTATAACGATTCCTTGTATCCTTTTGCATTGCCTTAACGGTAATTTGCTCAACGCCAACGGGGATTAAAGGATTTATATGGGTTGGAAGCTTGGGCTCGGTCTGAAGTTGCATAATAGCTACAGAAACTGCGCTTTCTGCCTCAAAGGGAAGCACACCGGTAAGCATTTCATAAAGCATTACACCAACCGAATAAATATCGGCCTTTTCGTCGGTAACGTCGCCCTTTGCCTGCTCGGGGCTGATATAATGAACAGAGCCAATGGCCTTATCGGTGATGGTTTTAGCCTCATTCCTTGCAAACCTTGCAATACCAAAGTCGGTAACCTTAATGGTGTTATCCTCCAAAACCATAATGTTTTGGGGCTTAACGTCGCGGTGAACAATACCCTTATCGTGAGCGTGTTGCAAGCCACGAAGGATTTGAATGGTGAAGTTAACCGCCTCTGACCAGGAAAGACCGCTATTTTTTTCAATATATTCCTTAAGGTTTATACCCTCAATATATTCCATAACAATATACTGAATTAAGTCGCCAAAGCTAACGTCATAAACCTTAACAATATTGGGGTGAGAAAGTACGGCAATAGCCTTGGATTCGTTTTTAAAACGACGTTTGAACTCCTCGTTACTTGCAAACTCATCCTTTAAAATTTTAATAGCAACTACCCTATCCTCAACCATATCGTAGGCCTTATAAACAACCGCCATACCGCCTACTCCAATGATTTCTTCTATTTTATATCTTCCGTCAAGTCTTTTTCCAACAAATTTATCCATAATAAATCCGTTTCCGCCGCTGCGTGCGGCTAATGTATTTTTCTGCTTGCCTTAATGCAGAAATGAAATTATAATTTAAAATTTTATATTTTTAAAGCAACAACCGTAATATTATCAATACCGCCGCCGCTGTTTGCCGTATCTACAAGCTGCTCTGCAACTCCTTCAAACTCTGCAGTTTCAAGGGCCTTTGCAATTCCTTCATCATCAACACAGTTTGTAAGTCCGTCTGAGCAAAGTAAAATTATATCATCCTCTTTAACAGCAAAGTCGGTAATGTCGACATCAACGCTGCTATGTACACCAAGCGCCCTTGTAATAATATTTTTACTGGGGTGAATTTTTGCTTCCTCCTCAGTTAAATGGCCGTTATCAACCATTGACTGAACAACCGAGTGGTCGTTTGTCATTTGTATTAGCGTGCCATCTCTATAGAGATAAAGACGACTGTCCCCCGCATGTGCTACAAAGCAGCTGTCCTTTCTTATTACCGCGCAAACAACCGTTGTACCCATACCGTGAAGTTCTTGGTCTGAAGCGGCCTTTTCAAAAACCGCCGCATTTGCCGATTCTACAGCAGCGCGTAGAAAGGTGGTTAGTTGCTTTTCGGTGAGTTTTGGTGATAAATTGTCATTTAAAGAACCTGCTATGTGAGTTGCCGCAACTGAACTTGCAACGTTACCCGCAGCCATTCCGCCCATACCGTCAAGAACAAGTGCAAAAGCAAGCTCATTGTTTAGTATCTTAACATCATACACGTCTTGATTTATGGTACGTTTTAAACCTATATCCGTCTTGGCAGAAAATATCATGACAACCTTCCCCCTTTCTCTTCAAGCTCTAAATGTCTTTGCCTTAATTGACCGCAGGAGGCCTCAATATCTGCCCCCAAGGTTCTTCTGATTGTTGTGTTTATCCCAAGCTTGTTCATAATCTCGCAAAAATGCTGAACCCTTTTGTCGCTTGGTCTTGTAAAATCATTCTCCCTTACGGGATTTGCGGGAATTAAATTTAAATGGCAAAGCATACCACCCAGCCGACGAGCCAGTATTTTTGCACATTCATCCGAATCGTTCACCCCGTCAATAAGAGCATACTCAAAGGAAATTCTTCTTCCCGTTTTATTTATATAATCCGCACAAGCCTTTAGAAGCTTCTCGGTATTATAGGCATGATTTATTTTCATAATTTTATCCCGAATTTCATCAGTCGGTGCGTGGAGCGAAACCGAAAGCGTTACGGGGAGTTTGTATTCCATAAACTCATAAATCTTAGGAACAAGTCCCGATGTTGAAACCGATATATGTCTAAGTCCTATGGAAAGACCGTCAGGGTCGCTTACAAGATTTAAAAACCTTACAGTATTTTCTAAATTATCAAGCGGCTCTCCCATTCCCATCATAACGATGTTGGAAACGCGAATGTTTCTATCCTTCGCCGCCGTTTGCACCTGAGATAGCATTTCAGACGGAGTCAAATTTCGGTATAACCCGAAAAGGCCCGAAGCGCAAAAGCTACAACCCATTCGGCAACCAACCTGAGACGAAATACACATACTGTAGCCGTGGTGATATTTCATAAGCACCGCTTCTACAAGCTCACCGTCGCATAGCTCATATAAATATTTTACAGTATCATCTACCTTAGATTCAAGTCTTTTTTTAATTTTTACGCCGCGAATTTCAAAAATTTCACTTAAATTGTCCCTAAAACTTTTGGGTAAATTAGTCATTTCTTCGAAAGAGGTTACCCCCTTTCTAAGCCAAAGATATACCTGTTTTGCCCTAAATGAGGGCTGACCCATAACGAAAAGTTCAGAGCTTATCTCCTCCAAGGTCATTGAAGCAATATCCTTTTTCTCCATCTATCTCACTTCCTTTCGAAAGCCGCTATAAAGAATCCATCACCCAAAAACTCGGGCGGAATAAAGGTTACATTTGTGTCCGAAATACCCATAACGCCTATTGGCGCAGGTACAAAATCCTTATTATTTTCTAAAAACCTGTTAACAACCTCTTCATTTTCACTTTTAAGAAGTGTGCAGGTGGAATATATAAGACGTCCACCCTTTTTAAGGTATTTAGCAGAGTTTTCTAAAATTTTAAACTGAATATCCGGCAACTCGTTTACTTCTTGCTCGAATTTATACTTAATTTCGGGCTTTCTTCTAATAACACCAACGCCGCTGCAAGGTACGTCGCAAAGCACACGGTCAAACTGCCCTAAATCCTCGTAAAACTCAGTTGCGTCCATTTTTTTTGCGCTTACAATATTAAGTCCAAGTCGCTTTGCACCGTCCAAAATAAGTTTTACACGGTGGTCGTGAATATCTCCCGCTACAATCTCGCCCTCGTTTTCCATTAAAATGGCGGTGGTAAATGTTTTACCACCGGGCGCCGCACAAGCGTCCAAAACACGCATACCCTTTTGGGCCAATAATGCTGTAGCACAAACCGTACTTGAAAAATCTTGTACGTAGAAAAGACCATCCTTATATTCTTTTAGATTTTCTATACTCTTAATACCCTCTGCTCTAAACGAATTTTCTATTTCGGTTTTTGTAAGTAAAATTCCCTTAGTTTTAAAGCCCTTTAAAATTTCATCTGCATTAGCTTTAAGGGTATTGATTTTAACAAAAATCGGTGGCGGTAAAAGAGAATCTTCCAAAAAGTTTTCTGTTTTTTCTATGCCATAGTCAGCCACCAGTCTTTTATACATCCAACTTAAAACCGAAAACCTAACACTCGGTTCAGCACAGGAAAACAGTATTTCTAAATTTTCATTACAAAGTTTTCTAAGCACCGCGTTAATAAGGCCGCTATTTGCATTTTCCTTTGATTTTTTTGTAATTTTTACCGCTTCATCTACTGCAGCAAATTTTGGTACCTTTTCCATAAAAAGAATTTGGTATGCACCACTTCTTAGCACTGCCGCAATAAAAGGCGACGCTTTTTTAATGGGCTTTTTAAGGTATTTATCTAAAACAAAGTCAATAAAAATTTTACGTTCCAAAACTCCATAAAAAACCGTAGTTACAAAGGAGTTTTTTACGGGGTCAAGGTTACTTTCATTTAATACACTACTAAGTAAAATGTTGGAATAGCCGCTTTTTTCCGCCTTCATTAGAGCAGAAACTAGCACTCTTCTTTCATTTTGCACCGACCTCACCCCTAAAAAATTACTCTTCCTTAAATTCTATCCTAGAACCGCTTTCAATAAAACGACCGTTAATAAAGGCGTTCGCTTCCATACGCTTTGAGCCATCGGGACAAATCTCCCTTATTTGGATAGAAAGCCCATCAGCGCAGGAAATGAAAATTTTATTATCTTTAAAATAAATTGTACCGCTCGGCAGGTTTGTCTTTTCACCGATAACAGCGCTATAAACCTTAAACCTTCTATCCTCAAAATAAAAATACGCAAGCGGCCAAGGAGTAAATCCCCTTATTAAACAGTCAAGCTCGGTTGCGGGTTTTGTGAAATTAAGCTGACCCATTTGTTTTGTTATAATAGGTGCATAATTTGCCCCTTCTAACGGTTGCTTTACAGGGGTGATTTCTCCCTTTTCCAGTCCATTCAAAGTGTCAGAAAGGGTTATTGCACCAACCAACGCCATTTTATCGTGCAGGGTTTCATAGGTATCTGTATTGGTAATTTCAATTTCCTTTACAAGCAACATATCGCCTGTATCAATACCCTCATCCATAAGCATTGTTGTAACACCGGTAACCTTATCGCCGCATACAATAGACCACTGAATAGGTGAAGCGCCGCGATGCCTTGGAAGTAATGAACCATGCACGTTGACGCATCCCATTTTGGGCAAATTAAGTATTTCGGCAGGAAGAATTCTGCCATATGCTACAACCACAATTACATCGGGATTTATACCTTTAAGAAGTTCTAATACTTCCACGTTACCCCTTATTTTTTCGGGCTGGTAAACCTTAAGACCCAGCTCTAAAGCCGCTGCCTTTACGGGGGGCGGAGTAAGCACCTTTTTTCTTCCAACCGGTTTATCTGCACGTGTAAAAACTGCCGAAACAGTATGCCCGTCTTTTACTATTTGCTTAAGACAAGGCACTGCAAAATCGGGCGTACCCATAAAAACAATATTCAAAGTTATTCCACAACCTTTAGTTTATTTATCGACAAGCTTATCCTTATAAAGTATGCCGTTTAAATGGTCAATTTCGTGGCAAAACGCCCGGGCCAAAAGACCTTCACCACTAACGGTATAGCTTTCACCCTTACGGTTTTGAGCCCTGACAGTTACCTTCATTGGTCTTTTTGTAATACCGCTTTGGCCAGGAAGAGAAAGACAACCCTCTGTTTCAAACTGTTCCCCTTCCTCGCTTTCTATTACGGGATTAACAAGCTCCAATGGGCCCTCGCCAATGTCAATAACGCAAACCCGTCTTAACATTCCAACCTGAGGTCCCGCAAGACCGACACCGTCTGCATCATACATAGTATCAAGCATATCGTCAAGCAGCTGTGCAAGCTTTTCATCAAACTGTAAAACAGAGCGGGAGGTTTTTCTGAGAATCGGGTCTCCCTCTTTAACTATATTACGAATTGCCATATTTTCCTCCTGAATTTTAAAGCACGTTTATATTATACTTTCGGGATTAACGTCCACAAAAACGCTTACAGATTTGTCTGCATTTTCATAAAATGCAATAAGCGCTTTAGACATATACTCCCTAAACTCCGCAGAATTTTTGGTTTTAATTAAAATTCTGTATCTATATTTATTATTAACCCTTGGAACCTGCGCCGGCGTAGGCCCCAAAATTATCATCTTAATTTTATTATCGCTTTGATTCGGTATTTCCTTTATAAGCGAAAAGAGTCTTTTTGCCTCAAACTGTGTAAGATTTTGACCCGCCGCACTGACACCAATCATAAATATATCGCAGTAAGGTGGATATATCATGAGTTTCCTTGTCATTATTTCGGTGTTATAAAAACTGTCAAAATCCTGCTTTTCAGCAAAGGAAATAAGCTCACTTTCGGGAATTGTGGTCTGAATAATTGCCTTGCCCGGGCTATCCCCCCTACCCGAACGGCCAATAACCTGAGTAAGAAGTGAAAAGGTCCTCTCAAAAGCCCTAAAATCATCACTGAACATTGACTGGTCGGCAGAGAGAACTCCTACCAAGGTAACATTGGGAAAATCAAGCCCCTTTGCCACCATTTGTGTACCAAGCAAAATATCGTATTCATTTTTGCTAAAAGCGGTAAGACCTTTTTCAAAGGCATCCCTTGACATCGTAGTATCAGCATCGAGCCTTAGTATCCTTGCTTTAGGGAAAATTGCTGCCAGCTCTTCATCTGCGCGCTGTGTGCCCGCACCCGAAAAACGAAGTTTTGGATTACTGCAGGTTGGACATTTGTCGGGTACCGAGTAGGAGCCGCCACAGTAATGACACATAAGCCGCTTATTAGCCGAATGGTAAGTAAGCGATATACTGCAGTTTGGACAGTTGAAAACAGTACCGCAGGATGGGCAGGAAATATAGGTGTTATGCCCACGTCTGTTAAGCAGCAGTATTGCTTGTTTATTATCGCCTAGTGTTTTACTTATTTCTTCTACAAGTATTCTACTAAAAATGCTTGTATTTCCTGACTCCATTTCACGGCGCATATCAACCGTAATAACCTCGGGCAGTACCGCATTTCCAAAGCGGTGGGGCAAATTTAGTAGCCCGTATTTACCGCTTTTGGCGTAAGTGTAGCTTTCAACAGAGGGAGTTGCTGAAGCAAGAAGCAGCATAGCACCGTTATATTTAGCCCTAAGCTTTGCTACCTCCCTTGCGTGAAATCTTGGACTTTGTTCAGACTTATAGGTATGTTCTTGCTCCTCATCCATAATTATAAGCCCTAAATTTTCCATTGGGGCGAAAACGGCAGAGCGGGTACCAATAGCAACAGTTGCCTTGCCGCTTTTTGCCATTTTCCAATATTCCATTCTCTGTCCAAGCGACATTGCGCTATGAAAAACGGCTACTTTATCTCCATACCTGTTTCTGAATTTTGAAAGGGTTTGCGGGGTGAGTGCAATTTCGGGCACAGTTACAATAGCGGATTTGCCGCATTTAAGCGCCTCATCCACAAGACGCAAAAATACACTTGTTTTACCCGAGCCCGTAACTCCGTATAAAAGGTTTGTTTTATATTCTGATTTTTCCAAATCAGATTTTAAAGAAATAAAAGCTTCCTCTTGCTCCTTTGTAAGGTTAATTTTCTTAGGCTTTGGCTGCTCGTTAGAAGGTACAACACTACTAATAATCGGCGCATCAAAAAGATTTACTAAGCCCTTTTTTTGTAGCGCTCCGATTACCGCAGTTGTAACACCTGCAAAATAGCACACCTCTTTAACGTTAGCGGTACCAATATCAAGCAAAAGATTGACAACACTTTGTTGTTTCGGAGAAAGTTTTATCCCCTCCTCATACCCATCGCCGATAGATACCATCTTAACTGTGGGGTCCTTCATATTTCTTTTTGCGACCTCGTCCGTTTTGGTAACTCCTTTTGCTATTAGTTCATTAAAGCAGGGAGCGTCCTCCAAAATGCCTAGTTTTTTGGCCGCTGCGCTTCTTGCGATAGTTCCACCGTTTTTCCTGGCAAGCTCTACTACTTGCGACGCTTCAGTAGAAAGGTCGGCAAGAATGTATGGCGACAAATTCTCCTCAAGGCAAACGGTAGAAACAATTTTTAGGTTAAGTCCAAAAGGCAAAAGGGTTTTAACCGCATCAAAATAGGTGCAAAAGGTGTTAGCTTTAAGCCACTTTATAACGCGAAGCATTTCGTCGTTTATAAGAGGTGGATTATCAATAAGTGTAGCAATTCTTTTATACCCTGTCGGCTCGTACTCTTCGGATTTGGTTATTTCAATCACCAAGCCCTGTCTTTTGGTATTGCCCTTTCCAAAAGGAACTGTAACCCTTGCTCCAACCTTTAAATCGCTTACAAGGTCTTTTGGCACAA
This sequence comes from Acutalibacteraceae bacterium, assembly GCA_045630265.1. Taxonomy (GTDB): domain Bacteria; phylum Bacillota; class Clostridia; order Oscillospirales; family Acutalibacteraceae; genus UMGS1279. The sequence goes on along the minus strand of JAZQSV010000054.1, from coordinate 20,632 downwards.
TGTAATCAAACGGCTTATCAAATCGGTAAGTCGCTTTATCAATTACTACTTTTGCAATTAAAGTTTCACCCATTTTAAAGCCCCTTTCATCACAAAAATAAAGGTAACTGACCCCTTTTGAAGGGCCAAAAACTGCCCCAAAAATAAGTCAAAACGCGATACTGCAAAGCAATATCACGTCTTAAATCAGCTATGAATTAAAGCAAGCCACGCTCGTTTGCAAGCTTATCTATTGCCAAAGAAACAGATTTTTCTAAGGCCTTATCGGTCTCGTTTTCATTTTCCTCAGCAATTACGCGGGCCTGCTTAGCAACCTCTAAAACAAGCTGATAACGACTGTCTGTTGAATTAATTAGTTTTCCAATTGCGGGATTAAGCATTTTTTAGCACCTCATCAATAATATTTTTTTGGGTTTTAAGTGTTAACCTATATGTACGCATTATGGACAAAATGTCCTTAACTGCATTATCTACCTTATCATTAACCACAATGTAATCATACATGTTGGCTTTGGAAATTTCGGTAAGTGCCTCATTCATTCGGCCTTCAATTTCCGCTTTTGTTTCGGTCCCTCTGCCACTAAGACGACGATATAGCTCCTCAAAGCTTGGCGGCATTACAAATATATGCACCGAATTTGGCATTTTTTCTTTTATGGCGGCAGCACCGTTAACGTCGACCTCTATCAAAACGTCATCACCTAAAGCAATGTGTTTTTCTATAGGAGCCTTGGGCGTACCGTAGTAGTTTTCAAGGAACTTATTATACTCCAAAAACTCCCCATTTTCAATGCCCTTTTCAAATTCCTCCACTGAAATAAAGTGGTATTTTTGGTCCTGAACTTCTCCTTCGCGCATTTTTCTTGTAATGCTTGAAATAGAAAAGTAAATGTCAGGCCTTACTTTAAAAATCTCGGCAAAAATTGTATCCTTGCCGGAGCCCGAAGGCCCCGATATTACAAAAACTGTACCGCTACTCATAAATGCCCTCCTTAATTTCAGTATCTGCGGTCTGGGCGGCGCGGCTTAATATTGTGTCTGTAGGTAGGTAGGTTAAAACAATATGGTCGCTATCGGTAATAATACCCGACTTTGTCCGTCTGCCATGTGTAGCATCAATTAAATTTTTATTTTCCTTTGCCTCTGTAATAATTCTTTTTACGGGCGCCGACTCTGGGCTAATAACAGCAACTATTCTTTCGGCGGAAACTAAATTGCCAAAGCCAATGTTTATAAGCTTCATAAAAACCACCCTACTCTATATTTTGAATTTGCTCCCTAATTTTTTCAATCTCGGCCTTCATTTCAACCACAGCGTGGGCAATTTCAATATCCTGCGCTTTAGAACCAATGGTATTTGTTTCGCGATTCATTTCCTGTACTACAAAGTCAAGCTTTCTGCCAACCGCCTCATCCTCCGAAAGGAGTTTTTTAAGCTGGTCAATATGACTCCTAAGGCGAACGGTTTCTTCTGCTACCGCTACCTTATCGGCGAAAATGGCAACCTCGGTAAGCAGGCGCTGCTCATCAACCGACTTATCCTCCAAAAGCGTCCTAATCTTTTCTTCCAAACGGGTGCGATATTCGTTAACAGTTTCAGGAGAGCGCTTTTCAATAAAGGAAACCTTGTCCAAAATAAAGTCGCACCTAGACTGTACGTCATCCGCCAAACGCTTGCCCTCAATACTTCGCATATTAACAAAAGCATCTATCGCTCCGTCTGCGGCACGGCTTACAAGCTCCCACACCTTGTCCTCATCAATTTTTTCGTGCTTAACAGTAAAAACCTCATTATTTCTTGCAACATCCTCCAAACGAATTTTACCAGAAAGAGAAAAACGGCTTTTAAGATTTTTAAGCGCGTCAATATACTGAGCGGCGTATTCCTCGTTTACGCTAACCTTACCCGACGACAGTTCGCCGCCATTTATAGCAACATAAACGTCAACCTTACCCCTTGAAATACGGCTGGAGAAAAAGCCCTTTAGTTTTTCTTCCAAAAACGCATATCCGCGAGGTGTACGGCAAGAAAATTCAAAATAACGATGGTTTACCGACTTAACCTCCACCAAATAGGTGGCGGTGCCTTCAACAAGTTCAAAGCGACCATAACCGGTCATACTCTTTACCAAAGCAAACACCCTCTAATTACTATTTTATATATTATACTAAATATATAGGGCATTTGTCAATAAAAACCGCCTATTTTTTACTCTTCAAGCGATATAATACTGTCGGCTATATTTTTAAATATTTCGGTTGCGGACACCTGTGTGTCGTTTGCATCCTCCAAAAAGACAGTTACTGCATATTTTGGGCTTTTAAATGGGAAAAATCCGCAAAACCAAGAATTTATTATTTCGCCCTTTTCAGTAAATTTCCCCGTTTGAGCGGTGGCGGTTTTGCCCGCCGCGCCACCACTTAGGGGCAGAGCCGCCGTACCCGTTCCGAATGACACCACATTTTTAAGGAAATTCTTAAGCTCGGCGGCGGTGGATTTTGTGAAAACTGTATTCCTTGCTCCTTTGTTTTCTTTGGTAAATTTTCCGTCTTGAGTTACCCCCTCAATTATGGTTGGGGTGTAATAAACGCCGTCGTTTGCTATGGCGCTATAAAGGTTTGTAATAGCCAAAGGAGATAGCAAAACACTTCCCTGACCAATAGAAAAATTGGCGGCAGTTGCAGGGTTATTTAGCTCTGCCGCCGAAGGCAACGTACCCCTTTGGCTAAAAATATTTGAGCCTAATTTTATAGAACTTGTAAACATAAGCGATGATGCTAGATTTAATATTTTTTGCGGTTCTACCCTATTTACCGCACTGTAAAAAAAACAGTTGCAGGACTGACTTATGGCATTTTTGAGGTCCATTTCTCCGTGTCCACTTCTAAGATAGCAATGAAAATTTAAACCCGAAATTTGGGCAACACCAAGGCAGGTTTCTTTAAAATCCGACTCATTATTTTCACAAATTGCTGCCGCTATCAGCGGTTTAAAAACCGAGCCTACGTTATAGCAAGAAAGAGCTCTGTTTACAAAGGGTGATTCCGTGCTTTCAAGGTAATCTGAAATGTTATCGGGACTGAAAGACGGACGGCTGACTATACCCCGTATCTTTCCGGTTTTTATTTCACTTACAACTATAGCACCTTTAGGGAAATTTTGTGCTTCGCCTTCGCAAATTTTTTGAATATTACTATCAACCGTTAAATGAATCTTATTATCATTTTTCTTTCCCCTAATAGTAGGATATACGCCAAATAAAAACTCACCCTTGGCGTCGATAAAAAAGTCGGCATAGATGGGATTTTCATTTTTAAGCACTTTTTCGTACCCCTTTTCCAAAGAAAATACGCCATTACTTTCTCCGTTTATATAGCCAATCATATGCTCCATTGACGAAAAATTTTCGTATCTATTTTCAATTTCAACTGCGAAAATTCCTTTGCCAATTATTTTTTCACTTCGTCTTAAAACTGCAGGTCTATTATTCTTAAAAGCTTTTTCTCCTACTACAATTTCACTGCCACGTGCACTAGCAAAATATGTTTTTATAGCACTTTCTTCGGGTAAAAATATATTGGCATACGCCCTTGTATTTCCTGTAATTTTAGTGCCGTTTGAATAGTAAAAATTACCCCTGCCGCTTTCCAAAAAAATACTGATTTTGTTTTGATTATAACTTTCGTTTTGTTTAATGGTTAATGAAGCAACGCGCCCCATTCCAAGTAAGCTAAGCGATAAAATAAGTACCAAGGCTACGGTCATTCGTGCCTTGAAATCTTTAAATATAAACATAAAAACACCTCTTATTTAATTTGCCCTAAATAAGAGGTGTTAAACAGTTAAAATATAAGTTTAGAGTAGAGTGAGATAACCTAGTCATCACTTTTCATACGAAGAAGTGAGCCGGCCTCTACCGGTCTTTCAAATGGTATTTTCACAGTCATAGTGGGATGAATGGCGGCGTCAATTTCCTCATTTTTATCGTTAAACATACGCTGAACTGTAAACTCAAACGGCTTTTTGCGTGGCTCCAAGCAGTCAAATGTTTGCCCCTTTAAAAACTTGTTTTTCATTTCACAAATAATGTTACCGCCCTCATATCCCTTTACAATGGCGGCAACGGTATAATCCCTAACGTAGCCCGCATTCTCATAGGTTTGGGAGTTTTCGGGGCGGCCGAAATAAAAGCCGGTTGAATATCCTCTATGGCTTATTTTAGTAAGTTCTGCTGCGGCGTAATCAGGAAGACTCCAACCCTCTATTCCCTTTTCCTCAATGCTGTCAAGCGCCATTCTATAAGCGTTTGTAACGGCGGCGGTATAGTAGTGGGACTTTGCCCTGCCCTCCAATTTAATGCTATCTACACCCGCCTTTATCATCTTATCAAGGTGTTCTGCCATACAAAGATCATTAGCATTTAAAATGTAAGTGCCTTTTTCAGTTTCGGTTATTGGGAAATACTGACCCGGACGCTTTTCCTCCATTAAAGCATAACTCCATCTACATGGTTGAGCGCAGTCGCCCCGATTGGCATCTCTGCCCGTCATATAGCTTGAAAGCAAACACCTTGCTGAAAAGGAAACACACATAGCACCGTGGGCAAAGGCCTCAATTTCAAGATTTTTATTGGTTTTTGCCCTTATTTCAGCAATTTCCTCCAAAGAAAGTTCACGCGCCAAAACAACCCTTTTTGCACCAAAATCATAAAAAGCGTTGGCGGTTGCATAGTTTACGATACCCGACTGAACAGAAATATGCAGTTCTACCTTCGGCGCATATTTTTTAACCAGATTCATACTGCCCAAATCCGAAACAATAACTGCGTCAACACCAATTTCATTTAGACTTTCCAAATACTGCGGAAGTCTTAAAATTTCATCATTATGGGGCAAGGTGTTGCAGGTAACGTGTACCTTTACTCCGTGCTTGTGGGCAAAATCTACACCCTCTTTTAGCTCATTAAGCGGAAAGTTGGCTGCGGCAGTACGCATACCAAACTCCTCACCCGCCAGATAAACTGCATCGGCACCAAAAAGCACTGCCGCTTTAAGTCGTGTAAGGTCCCCTGCGGGAGCCAAAAGTTCAGGTAACTTGAAATTTTCCATTATCCTAACCATTTTCCTTGTTTTTTGAGATTTGCTATAGTCTGATTATGGGCGGAAAGCGAGTTATTATAATAAAAATTCATCTCGCTATCGGTTACAAAATAGGTGGCAGAGAAATTTTTGGTGGGGTTCGCCGCCGCTAAAATTGCCTTTTCACTAGGCGCACACATCGGCCCCGGAGGCAGACCCTCGTGAATGTTTGTATCGTATCTGCCATTACCATAGGGATAATCCATTGTCGGGGAGGAGCCAAGCTTTTTAGGCTCATCCCAGCTAAGGCGGTTATAAAAAACTGCCGCAACGTTATTCATTTCTTCTACCGAAGCACTAGCCTCAAGTTCTACAATGGAGGCCATTGTTAAAACCTCGTGAATGGTGTAGCCCATACTTTTAATATTTTCCCTTACCTCTTCGGTAAGCTTTGCGTTAGTATTATCAAGCATTTTTCTAATGGCAAGCTCGGCGCATTCCTTAGAGTCGTAACAATAAAACTCATAGGTGTCGGGGAAAAGATATCCCTCAAATTTAAAATGCACCTTATCTACTGGGATTTTGCTTACAAAATCGTAATCATACTGTCCGTTTACAACGGCATCCCTAAAATCCGCCTTGGTGCAAACACCGTTATCTTCTAAAATTTGCATAATTTCGTCAACCCTGGACATTTCGGGGATGGTAACGGTAACGGTTTTAGCGGTTGCACCCTCGGTTTGAAGCTTTTGGGCAATTTCCCTATATCCCAGCTCGCTTGAAAAATTATAAACTCCGTACTGATACTTGCGGTCGCTGAGCGTAAGTTTACTGTAAATTCTAAATAAAAAAGGACTTCTGATAGCGCCGGATTCGTGCAGTTCGTTTGCTATTGTTTTGGTGCTTGCACCTTGCTCAATATCTACAACGCACTGCTTTGGACCGCTTAAACTCAGACCCAAATATTCGGCGGCAAAAAGCATAATGCTGCCCGCCAAAAAAACCGAAACGGCAATAATGCTAAGAGCCCAAATGGCACCCGAAAAGCTTTTAGCGCGGGCTTTTCTTTTGCTTTTTGTCTTTTCTTCTCTAGAAGCGGTAATAACGGGGACTTCACTATTTGTCTGTTCAAGATAGTCTAGCTTAAAGCCGCCCTCTTCGCCTAAAATATAGTTAAAATCGTCCTCTTTTGGAGTGGCGGTTACTTTATCTTCCCCATTATTTATAAGATTTTCAGGTAGGTTTTTATTATCTTCCATTTTTCTTCCTCCCGAAGTTTTTGTTCTCAAACTGTTTTTTTGTTCTTCGAATCCACTCGTCGCTAACAAGCGTATCAACACATCTGTCGTACCTTCCGTGGTACATATGGCGTCTCAGCTCGTGAGAATAGCAAAGTCCCACTGCAGAGCCGTTAAAACGCGACATATAACGATCATAATATCCCTTGCCGTAACCAAGTCGGAAGCCGAATGAATCGAACAAAAAACCGGGCACCAGCATTAAAGCAGAGGAAAAGTCGGTAACAATTTCAAAAAATTCAGGTGGCTCTAACACTCCGAAAGTGCCGGGGGAAAGGTCGTCAATCGAGTTTATAAAATGGAACTCCATTTGCCTTGTTTCGGGAATACACCTGGGTACTGCTACCCTTTTTCCGTCGGCAAATGCGTTTTCAATTATTTTAAACGTATCAATCTCAATAGGTGTAGAAACGTAAACCATAATAACCTGCGCGGTACGGTACTGATAAAGGCGTTTTACCCTTTCGGCAATGGCTATATCCTTACTTTGTTTTACGGCGGGGTCTAAAAATTTTCTACCGTTTCTGCACTGCTCCCTGAGTTCTATTTTGTATTTTCTAATATCTATTGGATGCATTTTATCCCATCCTTAATTCTTTTTGCTTCGGGCTCCCCGCATAGTGCTTTTACAATTTCAAGTCCAAATTCAATAGAAACACCTGCACCTGCAGCGGTGATAAACTGTCCGTCTCTACATAGTAAATTCTCACTTATTTTTGCACCTATAAGCTGGGTTTCAAACCCATCATAGCAGGTGGCTTCCCTATCCTTCAAAAGTCCTTTATGCCCTAGAATAGAGGGCGCCGCGCATATAGCACAGATAAACTTATTATTTTCTGCGGCAAAATCCACAAATGACTGTACATTACTGCTTTTTTCAAGGTTTAATGTGCCCGGCATACCGCCCGGTAAAATTATTGCATCTATACTATAATCGGGAGTAATTTCAAAATCTACCACGTCTGCTACAACGGGAATTTTGTGCGAGCCCGTTACAACCTTGTTGCCTACTCCTACTGTATAAACCTCAAGCTCGGCACGGCGGAGTATGTCAAGGGTTGCAAGGGCCTCTGTTTCCTCAAAGCCCTCGGCTAAAAACAAATAAATCATTTACAAACCAATACTTTCTTTAACAATATTTAAAATTTCATTAGCTATATCCTCACGGCTACGCATTTCGCCGTTTTTATAGCATTCTACTATGGTCCAGCCAAACTTTTGGGCTACAAACTGCGCCGCTATGCGGCAACGGTTTAAGTAATCGGTATTTTTTTCGTGAATATCCTTCTTTTCCTCATTACCATCGTACCTACCTGTAAGCAGTTTCTGGCTTGCATCAATGGGAACGTTTAGATATATAACAAGGTCGGGTTTTGGAATTTCAAACTTATTATATTCAAAATCAAAAAGCCAATTTAGATAGTCTTCCCATTTTTTCCTTTCAAGCTTTGAGGTTTGGTGAATGGCATTAGAGGTTGTATAACGACCTGCCAAAATAAGGCCATCGTTTTCGTAAAACCTACCCCAATTTTTCTTATAACTTGCATAGCGGTCAACGGCATAAAAGGTAGAGGCCGCAAAAGCATTAACGTCATCGGGATTTGTGCCAAATTCGCCCGCCAGATACATTTTTACGGGGGCGCAGGAATCGAGTTCATAAGCGGGAAAAGAAACTGTTTCAAAGCTTACCTTTTCACCTTTAAGGGCTTCTTCCAAGAGTTCCAGCTGTGTGGATTTGCCCGAGCCATCAAGCCCTTCTAAAACAATTAGTTTGCCCATTATTTTTCACCGTTTCGTAAATTCTCGTATTTTTGTTTAATTTCCTTTGCCATACCGCAGGACATTTTACCCTCGGGGCAAGGGCCTGCAACACACGGAGGACCAGCTTTTTTGAAAAGCTCGGGAGCAACCTTTAATACTAAAGTAAGCATCTGGTCGGCCACTGCGCGAATTTCCCACTGCGCGCGGTTACAACAGCGGTGGCGGAAAAAGTTCATAAGACTTCTTGCGTTTATGGTCATAACCATTTTTGTTTCTGCCGCATTTGGAAGTACAAATCTTGCGTCTTCTATTGCCCTTTTCTCTGCCATTCTTTTGGCGGTTTTTTCATCCTTGCCAATAGATATGTATTCTTTTTCATATTTAGATGAAAGAATATTTGTAATTTTATGGTAGGACTCTTCGGCCATTTTCATAGCTGCCTCGAACTCTGCCAAAGCATCCACCTCTGCCTCTATTTCGGGCGGAGTAACATAGGCGAAGTTATTTTCCTTTACATACCTTTGGCTTTGTACTGAAAAGGAAGCAATTCTATGCCTTGTAATTTGAGCCAAAAGTGAACGAGAAACGCCCTCTATACCAAATGTAAAGGCTGCATGTTCAATAGGGCTTTCGTGACCGATTTCGGCTAGCATTTCAACAAAAGATGCGGCCTTTTCATCGGTAAGCCCCTCGTTTAAGGTGGCTATATCTGAAGAAGAATAGCAAAGCTTTGCCGCTGCGGCAATAGTATGTTCGGGAGATGGTGTATATGCGAGTAACGTAACCTTGGCCATAAAAAACACCTCGAAAAATAAAATATAATTATACATATATAATTATAACAAAAAATACTACTTAAAGCAACAATTTTAATAAAATTTCTTACTATAGTTCAGTTTTAGTTTATTATTAAATCTTAATACAAAATAAGCCCCGCAAGTCTCCTTGCGGGGCTTAAGTATTTTAAATTTTAAGCTTCTTCATCAAAGTCGAGCTCGGTATCGGAACCGATTTCGCCCAAATCAAGCATCATATTAACTAACTTAGGCTCTTTGATTTCAAAATCAGGTGCAATATACTTTTTCATTGAAATTTCCCTCCTATAATTAGTTAATTATTGTGCTGCCATCCAGTCGTAGTAGTCTACAACTGTAGGATCAGCTGCTTTTGCATCAACGCCGGCCTGGATGAACTCGTTAGCAATTGTAATATCGTTTTGGTTATCGTTTGCGGCACGGATAGCAAGAACTACATCGTAGATGCAGATAGAAATCTGTTTGCCATAGTAAACGTTACCGTTAGCATCCTTAGCGTATGCACGAACAATATAGTCTTGACCATAGTTCTTAGCAGAGATACCGCTTAAGTATGCAGTAAAGGTAGTAGAAGCAGAATCCTTTGCCCAGATAAGTGATTTGTTACCGCCGATTGTTTTGTAAGAAACACCAGTGATAGCACCAGCTGTGTTAAGTGTAAGCTGACTTGTTTTGAGGTTAGAAGCTTTGATAGCAACTGAACCGAATTCAACAAGGTCAAGAGCGGATGCCCAATTTACGTCTAACTTATTGTAGATACGAAGACCGGGCTTCTTGTTCTCTTCAGTTTTCTCGTCTTGGTTGAGGTAAAGTCTTACAGCTGCCTTGCTCTCGGCAAAGGTTTCAACTGCTAAAGGAGTAACCTCAATTTCATCGATAGCACGGAGACCGGCATCGTTACCGGAACGGATAGAAATTACAAGGAAGTTACCATCAGCAGCAGTAAAGTCAAGAGTCATTGTTTTCCAAGCAACTGTGCCATCGGTCTGAGTAACAACCATATTCTGAGCAGGACCGGAAAGGGTTACTGCGGGCATACCTGCGGTATCAATAGAAGTGCCCTGTGCGCAAACGCTTGCACGCATAATGTAACCGCCGCTACCGTTTACGTGACCTGTAGCAATGTGATACTTAAAGCTTACGCGATACTTCTGACCAGCAACAAGGTTGTTGAGCTTAAGTGCAGAAGCAGCAAGGTTTGTTTGGTTGATAGAGTAGCTAGCGGAATGGGTATTTGCCTGACCGCCGGGGTAAACTTCAGTTGAAGGCCATGCAGCGAGTGTTGCAGAAGTGCCGTCAAGAACATTACCGTCATACTTTTTCCAAGAGGTTTCGGTATAAGCATAATCACCAGGCTCAGTAACCTGAACATCAGCGATATAATATACGTCAGACCCGCCTCCTGAACGGAATGAAAGACCAAGCATTGCTTCTGTTGCAGTAGCGGTAAAGGTCATTGTCTCGGTAAGCCATTCACCATTAGTGTTGGCTGTGATATTTTTACCTACAACATAAGCACCTGCATCATTTGGATAATAGGTAGAAGTTGAAGCATAGCCTTGGTTTACAGGATAAAGACCTCTTCTGAAAATATAGCCAGCACTACCAGGATTTACACCGGCAGGAATCATATATTTGTAACTGATAGTATAGGTTTTACCAACAGTAAGATTGATGATTTTTGTTGCCTGAGTAAAGAGTGTAACATTAGCATAAGTAAATTTAACTGCATTTCCGTTAGGATAAACAGATGCATCATCAGAACCCTTCCAAGTACAACCACTTGTGCCATTTAATACTTTAGGGTAAGCTGCTTGGTTTGCCTGATTGGGATGATATGATGCCCAACTAGCGTTAACGCTATAATCTTTATCCATAGGAGAAGAAGTAACGGTAGGAGCTAAAACGTTAGCCTCAGAAGCGGGGATAACTTTAAAATCATCAATATAAACTGCGGTAGCACTTGTGGTTCTGTGACCAATAGCGAAATAAATAAATTTATCACCAGCTGTGAAGGTGATTTTATGATGTTGCCAAATGGGGTTGCCATTTGCATCCTCACCGGTTTGCTGACCGTTATTAAATTTAGTTGCAGTACCTGCAATACAGTTAGTAGAACGACCACCACTATTAGCAGCGCCTTCGTTATAAAGGGCAAAGTTCATAAAACCTTCAGAGCCAGCATCTACAGTAGTAGAAGGAATGTAGTACTTAAAGGTAAGTACGTACTGTGTGCCGCTGGTTAAGCCATCAAGCTTAGTAGAAAGCTGTGTCCAAACGTTGTTGCCGGAAGAAGAATAAATAGATTTCTCTCCATCAGCATAGGTAATGTCAGTACTATTAAGCATAATACCTACATTAGCTTTATTACCAGTAGCTTCACTAATGGTTTTACCATTAGGAATACGGTACCAGCTAGCAGGACTTTCGTAGTCCTTAGCATCTGCCGAAACAGACAAAGCGCCCCAGCAACCCGAAACAACGAGGATTACTGTGAGCAAAATAGCGAGAATTTTTTTCATTGATATTCCTCCAATTAAAAAAATAAATAATAAATAAAATTATAACAGACAATAATACACACATTCTATTTATTTTACTTTATTCTACTACGAATAGTACAAAAAGTCAAGCGATAAAATAAATATTTTTTACTATTTTTTCAAAATTATTATAACGGTTAAATTTTAGCGATAAAAAATCAAAAATAATCTATTTTTTTCTGCAAGTAGAAGTACATACTATATATTATGGTCTATTTGGCGCTATTAAAGGCAATATTTACCTAAAAGAAGGAATTGCGCTAGTGCGCAATTCCTTTTTTAGTAAGTTCGTTTTCGTGTTTTGCCATAAGTTTAGCAATTCTTTCGGCGGGATTAAGCAGGTCGCTTATTGAATTATCATAATTTAGTGTATCTACAATATATGCGATATACTTAGAAAGGTCAACGTTACAGTACCATTCCCTGCTAAGCAGTTCAGGGGTGGAATAAATAAGGTTGGTTGTAAATACCTTGTCTATAAGACCTTTTTTATAATATTCGTCAAACTTTTCCAGACCTTCAACAAAAAGGCCGAAGGTTGAGAAGATAAATATACGGCCTGCGCCCTTTGCTTTGAGCTTTTCGGCAATATCAAGCATAGAGTCGCCGGAAGAAATCATATCATCCACAATGATTAGGTCTTTACCCGCTACATCCTTACCGAGCCATTCGTGTGCCTCAATAGGATTGCGGCCGTTAACTATAACAGAATAGTTACGGCGCTTATAGAACATGCCAAGGTCAAGCCCTAAGACGGAGGAGTAGTAAATACATCTACCCATACCGCCTTCGTCGGGAGAAACTATCATAGTCTTATCACGGTTTATAACAATATCGGGCACGTTTTTAACGAGCGCCTTTATCATTTGATATGTAGGTTGAACATTATCAAAGCCGCCGAGCGGGATGGCGTTTTGTACCCTGGGGTCGTGCGCATCAAAGGTTAAGATATTTGAAACGCCCATACCAATTAGCTCTTGAAGAGCCATTGCGCAGTCAAGCGATTCACGAGAGGAACGGCGGTGTTGCCTACCTTCATAAAGCATTGGCATAATAACGGTTATTCTTCTAGCTTTACCACCAAGAGAAGCGATAACACGCTTTAAATCTTGATAGTGGTCATCCGGACTCATTGGAACGGTCTGACCGTACATAGTATATGTAACACCGTGATTAAAACAATCACATATAATATATACGTCCAGTCCCCTGGCTGAATGGCTGAATACTGCTTTACCTTCGCCCGAGCCAAAACGAGGACAGGTAGCTTTTACAATATGGCTATAACCATCTGGGGTTTCGCGCCACTGAGTAAGGTAATAATCTACCTTTTTAGAAATATCCTCACAACCGCGCATACTAACGAGCGCCAAATCACCAAACGGGGTATGTTTAAACGTTATTGTTGCCACTAGCATCAACCTCCACAAAGACTATACATATATAATAACACATTTAGCTACCGCGGACAAGGGGTAAAACTCAAGTTTTTAAGGTTTTTTAAAACAAAAAAGGTAACCCTGCATTACTGCAAGGTTACCCAAAAACTAATTAGTTATTTAATTTTGCTTGCTATTCTTTCAACGGCAGAGTTAGCACGTGTTAAAGAAGTATTAATCTTGCCCTTATGCTTGTTGATAATTGTAGGTGCCTGACCTACAGTACCAGCAGCAAGTTCAGAACAAATAGAGTTATAGGTGCCGATACCATTAGAGTAGTCGACAACACCGGAGCCAACAAGTGTAATCTTCTTATTGCTCTTAGTGATAATATTGAATACTTCCTTGAACTGGCCGTGCCAGAAGGTAGAATCCATATCAACAGTTGCGGGGTCAAGATAGTAACGGAGGAAGTAAGCAGCACCCTCTACGTTATCTGCACCCTTAGCAACACCCCAAGTCTTTGCACGAACAGGAACGTAGGCTGTTGCCTGAGTAGGACCTGCAAGAGGAACTGCCTCAATAGCTGAAACGCCGCCGTCTACACCGTCAAGGTGTCCACCCTGATTATAAAGGGTGAAGCAGATGATGGACATGAAGCCGTATTTACCCTGTCTGAAACCGGAGATATCAAAAAGAGTTGTAATAAGCTCTTTATTAGTAGCTTCCTGTAAAGCTTTCCAAGAGTTCTCAATTTGAGGACGAACCTTAGCGTCGTCAAGAAGGCTTACGAACTTTGCAGTATCAGGATTGTAGTCAGCAAAGTCAACACCTGCGGAAAGCATATAAAGGTCGGGGCACTGAATGGTCATACCGGTTTTGCCCGATGCCTTAACCTTTTCCATAATCTTCTGCTGTTCAGCCCAGTTCCAGTTACCTGCCTTATAAAGGTCATAAGGCATGGTGGTAACACCTGCAGCGGAAAGTATATTCTTGTTATAGATAGAAAGGTAGTTACAGTCTTCTACAGACCAAGTACCTGTCATAGCTACGGAATAGTACTTACTCTTAACCCTGAAGTCATCCATATAGGTCTTATTCCAGCATTCATCTTCTAAACGGAAAGTCTTCTCATCAAGAAGCTGCATTGCCTTGGTAGCACGTGCAGGATATTCCATTGAAGAAAGAGTTACAACATCGGGAGAATCCTTATCTGAAATAAGAGCTATAAGCTTAGTAGAATACTCATACTCAGTGGTAAGAGTTGTTCTAACCTTGATACCGGTCTTAGCCTGGAAGTCTTCAATCTGCTTTTTCTCAGAAGTGGTGTAATCACGCCACATAAGAATGTGGAGTTCCTTTTTCTTTACAGAATCAGGAATATTAGCGATAATGTCGTTAATATTATTAGACTCCCACTTTGTGGAGCCCTTAGAGCTGGAGGGTTTTTTAGAAGCGGTATCACCGGTATTATCGGTGTTACCCTCATTTCCGCCGTTATCAGTGTTATCGGTATTGTCGGTATTAGCATCGCCTGCTACACTGTTAGTGTCATCAGGAGTATTGGTGCCACCCTTTTTCTCGCCACAAGCAGAGAAAACCATAACAACTGCAAGCATAAGTGCAATTAGGGAAACAAACTTTTTCATTTTTGGTCACCTCATATTTTTTGAAAAATATTTAATAATCAAAATATGTAAACACAAAGCATTTACATTTATACAGTTTAAAGGGGTTTACCTTTAAGGGCAACTGACCCGACGCTAATGCACCTTGCCAAACGACTGTATTAGAGATTACATTCTATCTCATTCGTAATTATACAACAAGAAAACCATAAAAGCAACAAAATTTTATCTTTTTTAACATTTTTTTTACAAATGCGACGAAATTCGACATTAGCAAAACAAAAGGGAAATTTTGGTTAAAATAAAAAGCCGCCCCGCAAAAGCGGGACGACCCTACATATAACATACTGTATATTACATTATTTAATTTTACTTGCTATTCTCTCAACTGCGGAGTTAGCACGTTTTAGAGAGTTCTCTATCTTACCCTTATTCTTATTGATAATGGTAGGTGCCTGACCAACGGTAGCAGAAGCAAGTTCATTACAAATCTTGTTATAGGTACCAGTACCGTTAGAGTAGTCGGTAACGCCAAGACCTACAAGAGTAATCTTCTTATCACTCTTTGTAACGATATTGAAAACTTCTTCAAACTGTTTGTGGTGGAATGTAGAAGACATATCAAAGGTTTTGGGGTCAAGATAATAACGGATGAAGTAAGCTGCGCCCTCTACGTTTTTAGCACCCTTTGCAACGCCCCAAGCCTTCGCACGAAGGGGAACGTAAGCGGTGGACTGTGTAGGACCTGCAAGAGGAACTGCCTCGATATTATCAATACCGCCCTCAATACCATCGTGGTGGCCACCTTGGTTATAAAGGGTGAAGGTAATAATATCCATAAAGCCGTATTTACCCATTCTGAAGCCATAAATATCAAAGAAGGTTGTAATAAGCTCTTTGTTAGTAGCTTCCTGCAAGGCCTTCCAAGCATTTTCGATTTGAGGACGAACCTTAGGATCGTCAAGAAGACTTACAAACTGTGCCTTATCAGCATCATACTTTGCAAAATCAACACCTGCGGAAAGCATATTAAGGTCGGCGCACTGAATGGTCATACCGGTTTTGCCGGAGGCCTTAACCTTTTCCATCATCTTCTGCTGTTCTGCCCAGTTCCAGTTACCTGCTTTATAAAGCTCGTAAGGAAGTGTGGTAACACCGGCTTCCTTTAGAATGCTCTTATTATATATGGTAACGTAGTTACAGTCATCTACGTTCCAGGTACCGGTCATAGCTACAGTATAATACTTACTCTTAACCCTAAAGGGTTCCATATCACTCCTACTCCAGCATTCATCATCCAAGCGGAAAATCTTGGGGTCGAGAAGCTGCATTGCCTTGGTAGCACGAGAGGGATATTCCATTGAAGTGGTGTGAACAACGTCAGGAGAATCCTTATCCGAAATAAGAGCGATGAGCTTAGTAGACATCTCATACTCAGTGGTATAGGTTGTTCTGATCTTCATACCGGTTTTTGCCTGGAAATCATCAATCTGCTTTTGCTCAGAGTCTGTGTAAGAACGCCACATAAGAATGTGTAGTTCCTTTTGCTTTACAGAGTCAGGAATAGTTTTGAGTATTTCGTCAGGATCCGAAGAGCCCCAAGTGTACTTGCCGTTTGTGCTTGTAGGATTCTTAGAGCCGCTTTGAGTTTTACTACCGGTTGATTCTTGCTTAGAATCGGTGCCTTCAGTATTCTGGTCAGCATCAGCCGTATTTTCGCCATTGTCTTCTTTTTGTTCTGTATCGGTGTTTACGGTATCATCCGCTTTGCTTGTGGTATCACCTTTTTTATCACCGTTACAAGCGGAAAAAGACATAACAATAGCAAGGCAAAGTGCAATAATGGTAAGTAAACGTTTTGTAAAAATTGTTTGCATAAACAAATCACCTCGTATTCATTTTAACAAAAAACATACAATCACATTTAAACCCCGGCAACTGACCTCATGCACTAGCATTTACCAGAAGTTTAAGATTGGGATAATTTCTTACCCATATCAATTATACACAACTTTAATTGATTTCGCAATACAATATAGTAAAAAAATGGAAAAAAATTACATTTTTTGTTAATTTGTTAATATATTATACTCAAAAATCATAAAAAGTTCACAAAAAAAGAGTATATAACTTAAAAAAAGATGCCCTTTCCTAAATAATATATAGGAAGGACATCTAAATTTAATTATTTATCATTTCTATAAATTCTGTTTCGCTTATAACCCTTACGCCCAAAGCATTAGCTTTATCAAGCTTACTGCCTGCCTCTTCCCCGGCCAAAACAAAATCAGTATTTTTTGAAACGGATGACGAGGTTTTTCCGCCAAAGCTTTCAATAATTGCCGCCGCCTCACTGCGCTTATAGGTTGGCAGTGTGCCTGTAAGAACAAAGGTTTTACCCTTAAACCTTGTATCGGTAATAACGGTTTTAGAGGACATATTAAGCCCTATTTCCTTAAACCTTTCCAAAAGTTCTTTGGTTTGAGGAAGATGTACAAAATCGTATATGCTTTCGGCCATGATATCACCAAAGCCGTCAATAGCTGAAAATTCCTCGATTGACGCCGCTGAAATTGTGTCCATATTCTGCATAGTATCGGCCACAAGTTTTGCCGCCTTAACACCGATATGGCGAATGCCAAGGCCAAAGATGAAACGGTACAAATCGTTATCTTTGGATTTGTCTATTGCCGCCAAAAGGTTTTCGGCCGACTTTTGGCCCATTCGCTCAAGCGACGAAAGTTCTTCAAGTTTCAAGGTGTAAAGGTCGTAGGAATGTTTAATGAGCGAATTTTCAAGCAAAAGTTCAACCACGGCGGGACCAAGTCCCTCAATATCCATAGCGTCGCGGCTTGCAAAATGAATTAAATGCCTTGCAAGCTGGGCGGGACATTCGGCATTAGTACATCTCACAACCGCCTCGTCCTTTTCCCTGGAAACCATAGCGCCGCAGGAAGGACAAACGGTTGGCATTTTAAAGGGCTCGCTGTTCTCCCCATGCTTTGACACACCGATAACCTCGGGGATTATATCCCCCGCTTTACGGACTATAATGGTATCACCTATTCTTATATCCTTTTCAGCTATAAAATCTTCATTATGAAGTACCGCGCGGCTAACCGTTGTCCCGGCGAGCGTTACAGGTGCAAACTGTGCCGTAGGTGTTAGCGCGCCTGTACGTCCTACGTTAATTTCAATTTTTTCTAAAACGGTTTCCTTTTCCTCGGGTGGGTATTTATAGGCAATTGCCCATTTGGGAAATTTAGAGGTACTGCCAAACTCGGCTCTTTCGGGTATATTATCCAGTTTTATTACTGCGCCGTCAATATCGAACTCTAAATTTCCGCGATTTTCACCTATGTTTTGAATAAAGGAAATTGCCTCTTCAATGCCCTCTGCCCTACTGTAAAACGGTAGCACCGAAAAGCCAAGTGATTTTAAAAATTCCAAAGACTCTATATGAGAATAAAGTTCCTTACCCTCTATTCTTTGTACGTTAAAAACAAATATAGATAGCTTTCTTTCGGCGGTAATGTTGCTATCCTTTTGCCTTAGTGAGCCGGCCGCCGCATTCCTTGGGTTTTTGGCGGGCTGTAGTCCTTCGTTTTCCTGCCTTTTTACCAAGGCATTAAACATTTCGTGGGACATATACACCTCACCCCTAACCTCAAGCTCGCCCAAAAAATCAATAGTTTTGGGGATGTCGGAAATGGTTAAAAGGTTGGCTGTTACGTCCTCACCTACAATGCCGTCGCCCCTTGTGGAGCCACGAAAGAACCTGCCGTTTTTATACTCAAGCGAAACTGAAAGACCGTCTATCTTCGGTTCAACCGAGAAAATAGGTTTGGCAAGAGCTACTATTCGTTCTTCAAATGCACGAAGCTCATCAAAGCTGAAGGCATCCTGCAAGCTTTCCATCTTAACCGTATGCTCTACGGGAGAAAAAATTCGGTCCGCCACTCCCCCAACCTTTTGGGTGGGAGAATCGGGTAAAGCGTACTGAGGATACTGCTCCTCCAAGCTCTTTAGTTCACGCTGAAGCATATCATACTCAAAGTCGGAAATTTCGGGGCTATCATCGTTATAAT
Organism: Acutalibacteraceae bacterium; assembly: GCA_045630265.1. GTDB lineage: Bacteria > Bacillota > Clostridia > Oscillospirales > Acutalibacteraceae > UMGS1279. Next base: position 2,041 of record JAZQSV010000054.1, on the reverse strand, counting down.
ACCTTGCGCTATGATATTTAAGCTCCGCAGTTAGCTTTTCTATTCTGTTTTTAATCTCCAAATTTTCCAAAAAATCAGTCCTTTATTCCGAATCTGCTTTATGGTCAAACAAATCGTTTGTCAGTTCGTCTCCTGCATTTTCTACGTTTGTATAAGCATCGGGCACCTTGCCCGCAATCAGGGTTTGCGAAAGTATGTAATTAGTTTTTACCCTACTTGTTTTCTTATCCCAAGGGGTTAGCAAAAATATGTCGGTAGAAACCTCTAAGCTGACTGTATGTAAGGTGTTATTTATTCCCGCCGCCGTAAAATCACTTTTAAAGGCGGTTACGAAATTGGCGCTTGGTTGTAACCTAAAGGGAATTTTTGGGCCACGCCCCATTAGAAACTCATTTTCAAAAAGTGTACCAAGCGGAACCTTGATAATAAAAAAATCACCGTTTTCGAAAAAACGCTCATTGGCGCGACGGACAAAATCCGTCTTTACTTTGTTGAGCGAATGAGTATCCACCTCTATAGACACAACCGTTTCGTTTTCGTCATACACCACCCTATCGATTTCTGACATATTTGGCGTGGCGGCATCACTTAAAACGTCGGACATTGCATCATCCATCATTTTTTGAATGGTAGCCGACGCCACCGATAAAGGGTAGCCCTTTATTGTTTCTCTGAAAATAAGGTCAAGCAAAAATACGCAAATAAGGGCAAGTATAAGACAAACTGCAAGGATTCTTATTGCCCTTTTGCGTTTTTTCTTTTTTAAAAAATCTGCCGTAACACAATATTTCAAAATATGCACCCACCTTCGTATTATATTTTACGGAATATACGAAAAAGGGTGCATAAAATGTATTATGGTTAAAAGGCACCTAAGGACGCTAAAAATCTATTTCATTTCGGCGGCCTTCATAATCAGTTCCACGGCATTTTCAATGCCCAGTTCGCCGTTTACGCAAAGGTCATAGGCCGTTGCATCGCCCCAGCGAAGATCAGAATAATAGTTATGGTAATTGGCGCGCTTTTTATCGGTCTTGCGAACAAGCTCAGCCGCAGCAGACTTGGAAATATTCTCATACTCTGCAACTCGCTTTGCCCTATAGTCATCGCTCGCATGAACAAAAACGCTTAAAAATTCAGTCTTGTCACGCAAAACACTTTCAGCGCAGCGTCCAATAATAACACAAGGGCCTTGCTCGGCAAGGTCTTTAATAATGTTGCTTTGAAGAATAAAAATCTTATCGCTAATAGGCATATCGTGCATACCCGCAACAATAGGACCGTGATTATATGCGCCAAGAGAAAGTGAATATAAAAAACTGTTGGTAGGTTTTTCATCATACTCGTTTATAATAGCGTGACTGTAACCGCTTTCCTTAGCAATTTCCCTTATAATTTCCTTGTCATAAAAAGGAATGCCCAGGCGCTCTGCAACCATTTTGCCAATGGCCCTGCCTCCGCTACCAAACTGACGGCCTATAGTTATAACCTTCTTGTCCATATAACCTCTCCTTCGGGCATACCACTCTACCCTAACCACTAAAATTATCATAAAAGCCGGCCGGTTAAACCAAAACACTTTCACCATATATAGTATATCATATTCGGCAGTTTTTGGCAAGATGGTTACAAAATTTTAACATAATTTCCCGTCCTTTTTAAAGTTGGCGGTTGACAACGTAAATTTAATAGGTTATAATGTTAAATGTTCTAAAAAAGTTTGGACTTAAAGTAGGAAATGGGCATCCGCCCTTCCCCAAAAAAGGCCAAACCAAAAAACATGAATTTCGGGGTGTGGCGCAGTTGGTAGCGCGCGACATTTGGGACTAAGAGAACGGTTCAACCCCCTATGCTTGAAAACCCGCATAAACACTGGGTTTTTGAGGTTTTCAATTCTCGTTTTTTAGGTTTTGACCCTATATTTGACCACAACTGTGGAACTTGATTTTTCAAGTTTTCTTTGATACAATTTAATATATCGGGGTGTGGCGCAGTTGGTAGCGCGCGACATTTGGGATGTCGATGCCGCAGGTTCGAACCC
>JAZQSV010000053.1:0-14998 GCA_045630265.1 Acutalibacteraceae bacterium | reverse complement strand
TATGAGCCGGTTGCTCTAACCAACTGAGCTAATGGCCCAAATAGGCAATTCTTGCGGTGCAGTATAGCGCCGCAAGAATTATTATACATAATTTAAATGTGTTTGTCAACCGAAAAAGTTTGTTTTTAAAAACTTTTTAAGCTATTTTAAAACACTAGTTGATTCTACCATAAAGGGGTAGCTCATCTGCATCCTTAACGGGTGCGCGGTCGGGGTTGATTTCGGGCTTATATGCCTCTTTTTTAGGAGCTCTATTGCCGCCCTTTGAACCTCTGCCCTTATTGTAACCGCCTTTAGAACCGCGGTAATCGTTACGGGGTCGGGGTTCCTTGCCGTCGGGTGCAATTACAACCCTTCTGCCGCTGCCCTCACCAAAAGAAGTAGAACTTACACCCTCAATTTCCTGAACTGCGGTATGAATAATTCTTCTTTCATAAGGATTCATGGGCTCTAAGGTACGGCACTTGCCGCTCTTAATTGCCTGCTCAGACATACGCTTTGCAAGAGCGATAAGGGTTTGTTCCCTTCTTTGTCTGAAATCGCCTGTATTAAGAACAACTCTGAAATAGCCGCTAACACCTGCATTCGCCGCAAGAGATACAAGGTACTGAAGTGAATCAAGAGTTTCACCTCTATGGCCGATTACAACGCTAATGCCTTCGCCCGCAAGGGTGATTTGAATGCCGTTTTCAACCTCGCAAACGGTAAAGGTAAGATCGGTACAGCCGAGCTTATCTAAAACGTTTTTAAGATAATCAACTGCTTTTTTAGCTGGCGTACCATCTTCCAGTGTAGCAAGGTCAATTTCCTTTAAAGGAGTGGTTTCTTTCTCTGCCTTTTTAGGTGCGGACTGCTTTTTCTCACTATTTTTCTTTGCAGGTTTTTCTGCTTTAAGCACCGTTGCGGGCTTCGGGTCGGGAACCTCAATGGTAACCTTAACCTTAGCATCGCTTCCGCCGAAAATACCTAAAACCTTTGACTTGGGACAAGCCAAAACTTCTACCTGCACGTCGTCTTCAAAAGAGGCACCCAGCTCTAACAAAGCCTTTTCCTTTGCCTCTTCAATGGTGGCTGCTACGCCAATTGCTTCCTTAAACAAAACTATTTCCTCCAATTTATTTTTCTGACTTATTCTTAATTCTCTGCTCATCTTTATGGCGCTTATAAAGCTCCTTGGTCTGCTCAGCCGCAATCATCTTATGAGGACCGTATGCGCCCTGAAGCACAGCCTGGATTGCACCAGAAATTAAGCTGGAACAGGCCCAATAGAAACCGGCTGCAGAAGAAACGGTAAAGCCAATGATAAGCGACATAAGCGGCATTGTAAGCATCATACCCGCCATACTGGGTGCGTCGGGATTTGCTTTTTTCTGGATGATAAGTGTAACAATACTGGTAAGCATTGCGGCCGCAAATGCCATAATAGGAATAAGCCAGTTAATATTCCAATGATTAATTACGTCAATATTAAATTTGGGCTGACTTGTAAGGTTAATGCCAATAAAATTAAAGTCAACCTTTTCTACCGCCGCAGCAAGTTCAGGAAATTGGCCGGCAATTTTATCAATATTCTCAATTATAGAGGTCTGAATTAAATACTCGTTATTAGTAGTAATATTAAGTGCCTCTTGTGCCGCCTTAATAACCTCAGGCTTAATGCCCATAATAAAGGTAAGAGGTTTTAAAACAACCTGATACACACCAAGCATTATAGGAAGACGGATAAGCATAGGAAGGCAACCTCCCGACATAGAAACGTTTTCTTCCTGATAAAGCTTTTGCATTTCGGTGCTGTAGCGCTGACGGTCATCGCCGTACTTTTTCTTTAGCTCGTCAAGCTTTGGCTTGATACGTGCCTGCGCAATGGTGGATTTTTGTGATTTAATATTAAGAGGTATAAGAATAACGTTGATAAATACAGTAAAAACAAATACGGCAGCTGCAAAGTTGCCTCCAAAAAGGTAACTAAACTGTTCCAAAATCCATCCTAACGGTTTCAACAAAAAATTAAACATTTTATTCCAACTCCGTTAATTTAATAGTAACTTATATTTTATTAAAAGTGATAAACACATTTCTTTTAAACTAAGCTAACCCTTATTCTTTTTCTCGGGAACAGGGTCGTACCCGCCCTTACAAAAGGGATTACATCTTAAAATTCTATACGCGGCAAGAAGTGAACCCTTAACCGCACCATGAACTGTTATTGCCTCCACTGCATAGCAAGAGCAGGTTGGTGTAAACCTACAGTTTGCCGGCAAAAATGGAGATATTTTTTTCTGATAAAACCTTATAAGTGATATTAAAAGTTTTTTCATTTAATTAATTACGCCTTCTTTTTCAAGGGCCTTTTTTACCGAACTTAAAACCTCGGTGCTTTTAACAAGTGTCGTACGAACGCGGGCGACAAAAACAAAATCATACCCACCATTAAGTAGTGGTACTATTTCTCGAAAGCAGGCAAAAATTACCCTTTTTGCCCTATTACGCTTTACTGCCGATCCAATTTTTTTACTTGCAGTAATACCAATTCTACAATGTTCTAAGTTGTTCTTTTTATAATAGGCAACAACGGTAGGCAAAGCAATACACTTTCCCCTACCATACATACGGCGAAAATCCTTATTCAGTTTGAATATTTCATATTCTGCCACACTATCAGTCCCTTTCAAAACCTTGCCCTAGGGTAGAGTGATATATCCGAACTCCGTTTTCAAAAGGAGGATTTGCGCTCTATTTTTGTTCATTTAAGACACAGTAATGCTTTCGCCTTACAAGAATTAAATGGATAAAAAGCACCAAAACATACCGCTTTGAGGCGGGTTTGGGTATAGCACTCTACCCTACCTCCAAAAACTAAAAGGCCACTTAAAAATTAAGTGGCCTTTGTGAGTAGGTGCAAAATCTTAGTAGGTAAGCTGCTTTCTACCCTTTGCTCTGCGACGAGCGAGAACCTTGCGACCATTAGCGGTAGCCATTCTCTTTAAAAAGCCATGCTCCTTTTTGCGGTGTAACTTCTTAGGTTGGTATGTTCTTTTCATGAATTTAACCTCCTTTAACTTCGTGACTGGACATATTTATGTCATACATAATACGGCTATAAATAAATTACAGGCCTAGCAATTTTAAATTATACCCTAAAACGTATGCCAATGTCAATCATTTTTTTAATTTTTTTAAAAATCTATTATTAAATAATATATTTAAGGCACAGATTAAATAAGCAAATTTAGGATATTTTTTATCCCAAAATTTCCTTAAACCTTTTATCCTTATTAACCTTAGGCATAATATTTAAAAATGCGGTTTTAAGGAATTGGTGGTCTTCAAGGTTTGAAAGCACTGCCTCATAGCGCTTGTCATTTCCCCTTGCGGCGGCGCCCAGTAAAACGCCCACAATAGCATTTTGTGATGTACGGTCGCCCAAATCGTAAGAATCGGAAAGCATATCAAAAAGCTTTTTATTTGACTTTTTACCACCCTGGTCGAGTGCTTCGCCGATGGCTACGGCAAATGTGCTCTTAAAAAAGTCGATATAAAGGAGTGTGCCGTGGGTTGCAACGTGCTCCTTATAATCCTCCTTAAACTGGGGGAAAACAGATAAAAGCTTACCACAAAGCGCCTCAACGTTTTTTGCGTCGCCTGCCTTTTTAGAGGGCAGTGCAACCTCACCGCTTCTTTCGGTACGCACCCTTTTAACACCAAGGCGTGTTTTTAAGGTGTCGCAAAAATCCATACCTGCCGACTGTGCATCGCGCTTATTTTCAGGTTCCTCAAAAAGCCAAGAGGAAAGCACCTTTTCCTCCCCTGCCTCGCCGCTTTCTGACATTTCAAACACCGAAAGAATTAGCATTTTTTTCTCTTCATTATGTGTGATTTTAAGGGTAATGCTTTCGTTTTTAAAACTGCCGTCCTCACACTGCACAAAGTTAGCGCTATCCAGTACCGGTTGCATTTGTTCCACAATTACCGATAAAATTTCATTTGTCATTTAAAACTTCCCCCTAAAGAATACTATTATTTTCTTAAAAGTTCAATAAGTTTATGGCCAAGCGGAATTAAAAGCCCGCCCAGCGCATTTCCTAGTGTCATTATTCCTAAGTATAGGATAGATTTAAGTGAAATCATCCCCGTAACACTGAAATAAAAAACATTTGAAATGCTATGCTCAAATCCACAAAGGATAAAGGCCATTGTGGCCGCAATAACTATTAAATATTTTTGGAAATTATCTTTAACGCTTTTGAAGCTATCTGAAATTATGAACATAAGTATACCACAAAAAAAGGAAAGAAGCAAAACGCCCAATATGTTATCCTTTAAATTATCCTTACAAAGTTCCCCTGCCCTAACGTCAAATTTAGCGGCAAAACGAGTTGCCTTTAAAATTTGTCCACTAAGGAAAGCGCCCATAAAGTTTCCGAGCCAAATTGGGATAAGCAATAATCTTTTGGAAACGTCCTCTACCGTAAAGTAGCAAACCCTTGCGGTAAAAAGCGAGAGTCCGTAAGAAAATATTACTATGAAGCCAACCGAAAAGATAGCAGACCCCAGATATTTACTTGTAACGCTTAAATATGCCGTACAGGAAATGGCAATAATTATTCCTGCAAGCAGCGACTTTATAAAGACGGACAGAATTTGAGAAAAAATGCGGTTTTTATTTCTATCCTTTTCCCTTTTACGTCTTGCCTCTCTATAAATTTTTTCTACGTTAGTTTCCATTATTTCCTCCAAGCGCTAAACCATTATACCAACAATATATGAATATTTTTTAAATTAAATTTAAACCGCTTTAAACTCCTTTGAATTATAGGGTAAAAACTCTACCTCGGTAAGCTGACTTTGAAGCTTTATAAAAAGTGAGTTTACCACAACGTTTTCAGTATGGAAGTGTCCTGCATCCAAAAGGGTAAAACCGTTTTCCAAGGCATCTATAAATAAGCTGTGCTTTACGTCGGCAGTTATAAGCGCATCGGCGCCGCTTTCCTTAGCAAGCCGCCAATAGTCTCCTCCGCTGCCACCCAAAACGGCAACTGTAGAAATTGCTTTGCCCGAATCCACATACCTTACAACGCCGCCAAGTTTTGACTTTGTAAACCTTGCAAGACCCTCGGCCGACATAGGCTCTTTAAAATTTCCCTTTCGAAACACGAAGCCCTGTTCGTCGGTGATTTTCTCTATACTCACAAGCCCCAAAGCCTTTGCAAGAGTATCATTAACACCGTCGTCGGCACTATCTAAATTGGTGTGCATAGATATAACCGAAATGCCATTTGAAAGGCAGGCAAAAACACGGTTATTATCTGAAGTTATATTTTTAAGCGGGCTGAAAATAATTGGGTGATGACTTATTATAAGGTTTGCACCCTGTTCTATTGCATAATCCACTACCGAGGAGGTAACGTCAAGGCAGATTACCGCCTTTTTTACCTCTGACTCCATATTCCCAAGCAAAAAACCCGCATTATCAAAGTCCATTGCCATAGAAAGTGGTGCCATACTGTTTAGCTTTTCAAAAATGGCACTTGCATTCATTATACATCACCTTTAAAAACTATTTTTTAACCGAAAAGGAATCTTTAAGCGCTACCGTGCGGTTAATTATAATATTTTCCTTTGTGGAATCGGGGTCAATAGCAAAATAACCCTGGCGCATAAACTGGAATACATCTCCCGGTTTTGCATTTGCGACGTCAGACTCAATAAGCGCATTTTCAATAACCGTGAGGGACTCAGGGTTGAGATTATCCGCAAAGGAGGAGACCCCCTCTTCATCCGACGGATTTTCAACCATAAAGAGTCTGTCGTAAAGGCGAACGGTTGCAGTTTTAGCGGTCTTAGCCGAAATCCAATGAAGTGTGCCCTTAACCTTACGTCCGTCGGGAGCATCCCCACCACGGGTTTCTGGGTCATAGGTGCAGTGAACGGCCAGTATATTGCCATTTTCATCAGTATCAACAGAGGCGTATTTAATAAAGTACGCGCCCTTTAGGCGCACCTCTTTTTGAGGGCAAAGACGGAAATATTTTCCGGGTGGGTCAAGCATAAAGTCGTCCTGCTCTATAAAAATCTCCTTAGAGAAGGTAACCTTTTTGGTGCCAAGCTCGGGCTTATTGGGGTTAATTTCAACCTCAATCTCCTCGGTTTTGCCCTCCTCATAGTTATCAATAATTACCTTGAGCGGGCGAAGCACCGCCATAGCGCGCTCGGCATGTTGATTTAAATAATCTCTAACGCAGGACTCAAAAAGAGCAAAATCAATAACACTATATGCCTTAGAAACACCGATTTTAGAAACAAAATCTCTAACCGCCTCAGCGGGATAACCCCTTCTGCGCATACCGCAAAGGGTTGCCATTCTTGGATCGTCCCAGCCATCAACCAAATTGTCCTGCACAAGTTTTAAGCACTTACGCTTACTTGTAAGGGTGTAGTTTACGTTCATTCTTGCAAACTCAATCTGTCTGGGCGGGGTCTCAATATCAAGTGCCTTTAAGAACCAATCGTATAAAGGTCTATGGTTTTCAAACTCTAAGGAGCAAAGTGAATGGGTAACCCCTTCCTTAGCGTCAGAAAGCGGATGGGCCATATCATACATGGGATAAACGCACCACTTATCCCCTGTTCTATGGTGGGGCACCTTCATAATGCGGTAAATAATGGGATCGCGCATATTGAGGTTGGGAGAAGCCATATCTATTTTAGCGCGGAGCACCTTTTCGCCGTTTTCAAACTCACCCTTTGTCATTCTCTGGAAAAGGTCTAAATTTTCCTCGATTGAGCGATTTCTATAAGGGCTTTCAATACCCGGCTCGGTAAGGGTGCCTCTATACTCCTTCATCTGCTCGGCAGTAAGGTCGCAAACAAAGGCAAGTCCCCTTTTTATAAGTTCTACTGCGCACTCGTAAATATAATCGAAATAATCAGAAGCATAGTAAACGTTGGCAAACTCAAAGCCAAGCCACTTGATGTCCTCCATAATGGCATCCACATACTCGGTATCTTCCTTGGTGGGGTTTGTATCATCAAGACGAAGGTTACAAATACCACCGTATTTTTCAGCAGTACCGAAGTCAATGCAAATTGCCTTGGCATGGCCAATATGAAGATATCCGTTTGGCTCAGGGGGAAAACGGGTTTGAACCTTGGTGTAAACCCCTTCCTTTAAATCCTCATCTATGAAATCATAAATAAAATTACTTGGGGCCTTTGGGGCCTCTTCCTCTAAAAGGACTTTGTTCTCTTCCATTTTTATCTCCTATCCCTCAAAGTGAGCTATAAAATCATCAATTCTCCTAAAGCTTTCACTCTTGCCAATGGTTTTCATAATACTACAAAGGTCGGGGGTACTTGTCCTTCCCGTAACAGCAATACGGATAAGGGTACTAACGTCTCCCGGATGCCCCTTATAATTTTCGGGGTTTTCCTTATAGGTTTTAGTGTCGGGTGCGAAACCAAGCGCAGGGCAAATGGATTTTATTTTTTCAAACCACTCACCTTGCTCATCACTTTCACTGTACACCTCTTTATATGCAGTAAGCAGCGCTACGGCATCGGCAGGCGCAATGCTTTCGGGCAAGGTGTAGCTTGGTGTAAAAAGCTCGTTAAAGAAGTACGCCGCATACTCCTTTGCCTCGCTCCAACGGGCTATATCCTTACGGGGCTTAGGAACGTCTCTGTCTATTGCAAAAATCTTCCTTGTAAACTCAAGGTCGCGTTTAAGTAGTGCCGCAAATTCTCTGTCAAATTCCTCTGCCCATATTATAAGCTCTTTTACAACCTGCTCTGAATTTTTAAGGCAGATAACGTTCTTGGAAACGTCAATTAATTTCACTCCATCAAAAAGTGCGCCCGAAAGACTCATCTTCTTAAGGTTAAACTTAAACTTCTTATAAGACTCGGTCTTGTTGGCCTTTCTCCACGGCTCAAACTCTGAGCTTGCAATGGTCATAAGGTATTCAATAACCGACTCTGCAGGATAACCCTCTTCTATAAAATACCTAACTGCTGCCTCGGGGTCCTTACGCTTAGAAATCTTTCTCTTGTTGCCGTCATCAAGCTTCATAATAGGGGCAACGTGGGCATATTTGGGGGTTTTAAAGCCCAAAACCCTAAAAAGCTCTAGGTGCTTGGGTGTAGAAGAAATCCACTCATCACCGCGGATAACGTGGGTGGTGCGCATAAGGTGATCGTCCACTGCGTGGGCGAAATGGTAGGTGGGAATTCCGTCCGATTTAAGAAGAACAAAATCCTCATCATTCTCGGGCATTTCAATCTTACCCTTAATACCGTCGTTAAATACTACCTTTCTCTCTTCACTGCCGCCCGATTTTAATCGGATAACGTAAGGCAGGCCCTTTTCAATAAGCTCTTTTGCCTCATCAAATGTAATATTTCTATGCTTTGCCCACTGGCCGTGATAACCGGTTCTTATTTTATTTTTCTCCTGCTCCTCGCGAACTGCTTCTAATTCCTCTGCAGTACAAAAGCAAGGATATGCAAGACCTTGTTTTAAAAGCTCCTTAACGTAGCACTGATAAATCTCGGCCCTGTGGCTTTGCTGGTAAGGGGCAAACTCCCCCTTTTGTCCCTCTGTAGTAAAGCCTTCGTCAATTATTACGCCGAAATGGTAAAGGCCGTTTACTATATCCTCAATACCGCCTGTGATTTCCCTTTTTTTGTCGGTATCCTCAATGCGGATATACATAGTACCGCCGGTGCTGTCGGCAGTAATCCTGTTTACAAGCGCCATAAAAAGGGTGCCTAAATGAAGGTAACCCGTAGGGCTTGGTGCAATTCTTGTAACTGCGGCGCCTTCGGGCAAATTTCTTGCAGGATAAAGCCCCTCGTAATAATCAGGAGATTTATTTATGTTGGGTAGCAAAAGCTCCGCCATTCTTTCAAAATCTGTCATTGCATAATTCCTCATTTTAATATATATATTAGTAATTCTATTATCGCAAATTTCCTTTCAACTTTCAACCATTATTTTAAAATTTTATAACTTTTTTACAATTTATTTTTATACATTATATATTTTTAAGTATAAGTATGTCCTCAAAACGCAAACAAATATAAAATTAAACAAAATCGCTCTTGACTTTTCCGGTTTAAAGTGTTACTATGAGAATAGAGAAAATTGTGGTACACTACGGAGGATATACTTATGATTAACCTTAAAAACGAAATGACAGACAATTTTTTCAAGGCAGTTTTAGCCCTTGAAACAATTGATGAATGCTACAAATTTTTCGAGGACGTTTGCACCATTAAAGAAATTAAATCTCTTTCACAGCGATTTGAAGTTGCACGTATGCTGAAAGATAAGCAGCTTTATAACGACATTGTTGCCGCAACAGGCGCCAGTACTGCAACCATAAGCCGTGTAAACCGTTCCCTTACCTATGGTAACGACGGGTACGAAATTGTTTTTTCAAGAATGGATAAATAGTAATTTTTTAAGTAATTTTTTAATAGGTTTAATTAAGTCGGCAGTAATTGTCGGCTTAATTTTTTGAATCGGAGGAGCAAATATGTCTTTTAACAAAATAAACGTATACGATATTAAGGAAAATTTTATGGATAATATCGGCAATGAATGGATGCTTATTACAGCAGGAGATAAAACGGTCGTAAATACCATGACTGCAAGTTGGGGCTTTACAGGTGTTATGTGGAATAAGCCGGTTGCCATAGCGGCCATAAGACCGCAAAGATACACTATGGAATTTGTGGCAAAAAAGGATTATTACACCCTTTCGTTTTTAGGGGATAATAAAGCTCCGCACAAAATTTGCGGTAGCAAGTCAGGCCGAGATTTAGACAAGATAAAAGCAGCGGAGTTAACCACCGTTTTCGACCCCGAAACCGGCGCTCCCTATTTTGACGAAGCGCGGCTTGTACTTATTTGCAAAAAAGAGTACATACAAAAGCTTAGTAAAAATTGTTTTTTGGAAAATACTATACCGGAAAGCGTTTATCCCACTAACGATTTTCACAATATGGTATACGGCGAAATTGTTGCCGCATACATAAAAGAGGACTAGGAATAAAGGATTAAATAATAGCGAAAATAAACCTTTTAAAAAGGAAGTTTATTCAATGCAGTTCAACATTCATACCCATTCCAATTTTTGCGACCACGCTTTAGGAAACCCTAGAGAATATGTGGAAGTCGCTATCGAAAATGGATATAAAACTTTGGGATTTTCGGAACATTCTCCATGCATATTTCCAAACGGCTTCCGCTCCCACTACCGCCTAATGCCAGAGGACAAGGGAATGTATATTAAAACCATTTTGGCCCTTAAAGATGAATATAAAAATGATATTGAGATTTTAGTGGGACTTGAAATGGAATATTACCCGCTTTACTTTGCCGATATGTTAAAAGACGCAAAGGATATGGGAGTGGAGTATTTACTCCTTGGTCAGCATTACACCGGCAGTGAGTACCCAAACGGCTTTTATGCCGCGGTGCGCCACACCGATAAGAACATTCTTTCGACCTACGTTAATGAAACTATAGAAGGCCTTAAAACCGGTGTTTTTACCTACCTTGCCCACCCGGACCTATGCAACTTTTTAGGCGATGACGATTTTTATAAGAAAGAGATGAAACGTCTTTGCCTTACGGCAAAAGAGCTTAATATTCCTATTGAATTAAACCTTTTAGGTATTAGGCAAAACCGCCACTACCCAAACCCCAATTTTTGGGAGGTCGCGGGGCAGGTCGGTAATAAGGTTATATTGGGCGTAGACGCTCACGCTCCAGAGCACTTGGCTAATAAAAAGTCCTTTAAAATTGCCGAGGAGCTTATAAGACGGTACTCATTAAAAACGCTTGAAAAAACACAAATTATCAATATTCAGAAATAAAACAAAGCCATAGTGCGTTAGTGAACGCTCTATGGCTTATTTTTATATAAAATAAAAATTAGTGTCCCAAGCGGGAATGTAGGGGTAGTGGCGCATATAAACCTTATAGTCGGGGCGAATTTTAAGCACCTCGAGTGGAATTTTAAAATAATCGTCTATTCTATGGTAGCAGGAAATAAGCATTTTGGGTTTATGTTCCGTTATTAACTCTTTCGCGCCCAAAATGGCCGAAAGTTCCTGCCCCTCTACATCAAATTTAATATAGTCAAAGGTTTTTCCAAGACTATCGGCAGTTACTGCCTTTACGCTATCCGTTCCACCGAATACCGAGCCCCTGGAGCCCTTAAAGGAAAAAGGTATCTGGCCGCATTTATCTGAAATCGCGGCGTTTATGCAGTCTATTTTTAAATGCTTTGTGTTTGCAGTCAACTTTTCGAAGCTTTTCTTATCGGGCTCAATGGCGGTAATGTAGGAATATTCCCCTACCCTATTTACAAAATCCAAAACGGTATCTCCGTTATAGGCGCCAAGGTCTAAAAAACTATCGCCTTTTTTCAGCCGCAAAATGTTTTCGAATGCCTCATTTTCATCCGTTTCACAGATAAAAAGTCTATCCATATTGCCATCAAGTTTAAAAAGTACCGTTTGTTCAAAAACATTTTTTGACTGCTCGTCGGCCAAAAGTTCGTAAACCGCTTTTAAGTTTTCGGCATTTTCTCTTGCGAATTCTATATTAAAAGGCGCACTTCCACAAACCGGCATTTCGGCCACTAAAATTTCTCTTTCCCTTTTCATTTGCCGTACGCCATTTAGTACTTCTCCTGTATTTGAGCCAAAGGCAAATAGACCTAAAAAATCTCCAAAACGTTCTTTAGCCGCCGAAAAGGTGATGATATCAAAACCCTTAAATTTTCTATTTTTTCTAAAGCCGTCGCTTGCAAAAACACCGCTTATTTTTATGCCATTTCTAATAAGCTCGGCATAGATTTTTTCTGCGCCATCCCCGCTACCGTAAAGCAGTATTGGGCGCGTTTCACTTTTTAGCTTTGTCCAAATATCTGTCATACCATCTCCGCCTTTTTATCATTATATCATTTTAAAATAAAAAGAGCAATAATTGAAAAGCAAAAAACCTTAGACCGAATGGCCTAAGGTTTTGGTGCGGGTGACAGGAATCGAACCTGCACGTCGGGGACACTAGATCCTAAGTCTAGCGCGTCTGCCAGTTCCGCCACACCCGCATATTTAAAGTAATAAGTAAGAGGTATCTTTTACTATTTCAAAAGACAATATGTATTATAACTTAAAGATATACTTTTGTCAAGTGCTATTTAGAAAATGTTTTTCCTTACTGATTTCGTTGTTTTTTAAAACTCTTTTGATGATTTTAAAATCCTTTTTACCTTTTATGAATTATCAATTTCGTGCTATTTTTTGTCGATATTTTGCCCGACATTAATGCAAAATTGTGCTATAATATATTACACACCTTTTAGGCATTAATTAAAAACTAAGGAATAAAATATGTATAACCATAAAAAATTTTTATTTTCACCTGTGCCTCTTTGTCTAGTTTTGTGTTTGGTGATTGGTTTATCAGCTTGTACCAAAAAGCCCGACAGTGGAAATTCATCTGACACCGACCTTAGTTCTGACACTGACCTTAGCAGTACAACTTCTGATACAGCAAATGAAACAGAAAGTCAAACCACCTCAGAAAAGGATGAAAGCACAATGTCTAACACAACAAGTAACAAACCATCGAGTAAACCGGTTACTACTCAGAATGTTTCATCAAAATCGGAGTCAAACGGTATTCTTAAGGATTTAAACATTGACCCCACCAGTACCGACGCATACAATGCCAGTTTGGAAAACGTAGGTAACAATGCACGCATTATAAACCTTATGAAAAAGGCGCAAAACGGCGGCAGCTATGTTATTGCCGTTTTAGGCGGTTCGATTTCTGCAGGCTCATCCGCCTCCAATATTAAAAATTCCTATGGTTACTATGTTAAAGAGTGGTGGGTTAAAAACTTCCCCAAAGCCACCTTTAAATTCATTTCAGCCGGTATTGGTGGTACAAATCCTCAAATGGCATGTGCGAGACTTGAAGCAGACCTTCTCCAATACAAGCCCGACTTTGTTGTGGTGGATTTTAATGTTAATTCGGGTGGAGAAGATATGTATTCAACATATTCTACACTCCTTTATAGGATTGCAACCCTAAGCAACTCCCCTGCTATTATGGCAATTCAGTTTTCCTGCCTGAGTAGTGCAGCTTCTTACTCATCACCAAATCCAAAAAGATCATTTTCTATTAACGAGCACATTAAAAAAGCCATTAATACATATAACATTCCTTCAATAAATTATGGCAACTACGTTTGGAAGGAAATCAACAATAAAAAAATCGCTTGGAAAGATATTGCTGCCGACTATATTCATCCCAACGATAACGGTCACTATATTGCAGGCTGTCTTATTGGCAACCATCTCGATTATGTTAAAGCAAATTTAAGCTCCATAACAGATACTGCAAATGATTTTCCTGCTCCCCAATATTTAGCTTATTATACATATAAGTACTTTACAGACGGTTTGGGCGGCGCTATTGCTAACGGCTTTACTACCATTCAATCTTCTGAATACAACACTTACCATGGTTGGAAAACAAACACCTCCGGCTCTACAATCAAATTTACTTTGCCCGAGGGTACAACCGAGCTTTACATTTTTGGAATTGTTACAGGCGGAACAAGCGGCACCATAACCCTTCTTGGAAACGGTGAAGTTACAGAAACAACTATTAATATTAAAGATCTTGCGGCGCCAAAATTCTATGCGGTTTCGGCCAAGCTTGGAACAGAGGTTACTCTTGTTAGTAACGCAGGTTCCGCTCTTGTCAGAATTTACGGTATTGCATACCGATAATTTTATTCAAATATTTTTAAAAGTCTATTGGGGATAACCCAATAGACTTTTATTTTTGCTTTATATATACCTTTACATTTCAGTTGGCGCGTCAATTTTAAGCATTCTTAAAACATTTGCAACCGTTATTTTTGTTGCAAGGCAAAGGTTAAGACGAGCCTGCATTAGACCTTCCTCCTCGCCCTTAACTCTACAAGAATTATAGAACTTGTGGAAAAGGGTTGCAAGGTCATACGCATAGCGTGTAAGGTAGGCTGGGTCAAATCCCTCTGCCGCGTTTACAATGGTTTCGGGAAGGGTTGAAATATATCTGATAAGTTCCCTTTCCTCTGGCGCCTTCAAACAGTCAAGGTCTTTGCTTGAAACCTTATTAGGCTCAATACCCTCGGCGCTAAGATTCCTCAAAATACTGCAAATTCTAGCGTGGGCATACTGAACATAATAAACAGGATTTTGGCTAGACTGTTCAACCGCTAAATCAAGGTCAAACTCAAGATGAGTATTTGGCTCTTTGGAATTGAAAACATATCTAGCGGCATCAATCGGCACCTCATCAAGCAGAGTTTCAAGAGTAACCGCTTTGCCCGAACGTTTTGAAAGCTTATAAGTCTCGCCGTTTTTAACTAGGCGAACCATTTGCATAATAACAATTTTAAGCCTGTTAGCGTCAACACCAAGCGCCGTTAAAGCAGCCATCATACGTGCGATATAACCGTGATGGTCGGCGCCCAAAATATCAATAGCTAAATCAAAATTACGGGTAACAAGCTTATCATAATGATAAGCAATATCGGGAACAAGATAGGTTGGTACACCGTTTGCGCGGAGAAGCACCCTATCCTTTTCGTCGCCAAACTCGGTCGATTTAAGCCAAAGTGCACCCTCGCTTTCATAGGTATAGCCCGACTTTTTAAGCTTTTCAATAATTTCCTCAACCTTGCCGCTTTCGTGCAGACTGCTTTCGTGATACCAACAGTCATAATTTATTCTATACTTTGAAAGGTCGTCTTTAAGTTTTTGAATATTTTTAGGAAGCGCAAAATCGCAAAGTGCATTTTGTCTTTCTTCTACCGAGGTGTTAACGTATTTATCGCCGTGAATTTCGGCAAACGCCTTAGCGTGATTTATAATATCCTCGCCAAGATATGCATCCTCAGGAATCTCAACACTGCTATCGAAAAGC
>JAZQSV010000052.1:0-3800 GCA_045630265.1 Acutalibacteraceae bacterium | reverse complement strand
ATTGAACAGAACAAGGGCATTGAAAAAAGCCTTGAAAAGGCAGACGAACTTGTTGAAAAAATTGTAAAAGCAAATAAAAAATAAATTTCCGGGAAGGATAGGTAGTATGTCAGGACATTCCAAATGGAGCACAATTAAAAGAAAAAAAGAAAAGACCGACCAGCAAAGGGCAAAGGTTTTTACTAAAATAGGCAGGGAACTTGCAGTTGTTGTAAAATCGGGCGGTCCCGACCCCAACGTAAACTCAAAGCTTAAGGACGTTATTGCCAAGGCAAAGGCGGCCAACGTTCCTAATGACAATATTGAAAGAATTATTAAAAAAGCAGCGGGCGAGGGCGACTCAAGTAACTACGAGGAAATTGTTTACGAGGGTTACGGTCCCTGCGGCGTTGCCGTAGTTGTAGAAACACTTACCGACAACCGCAACCGTACCGCAGGAGATTTGAGGCACTATTTTGATAAGTTCGGCGGGAATATGGGTCAACCCGGCTCGGTTATGTTTATGTTTAACCGTCAGGGCGTTATTACTATTGATGCTGCGGGGCTTGACGAAGATACGGTTATGGAGGCCGCTTTGGAGGCGGGCGCGGAGGATTTTTCTGCAGAGGACGGCATTTTTGAAATTGTAACAGGGCCTAACGATTTAGGGGCAGTCAGAGATGCGCTTGAAGCTGCAGGGTATAGTTTCCTCTCTGCCGAGGTTGCATACGTACCATCTACCACTACAGTTTTGGATAATCCCGACGACGTTATTAAGATGGAAAAACTTATTGATATTTTAGAGGAAAACGACGACGTTCAGGACATTTGGCACAACTGGGAAATGCCCGAAGAATAAGCAAAAACTCTTAAATTTAAAATTACCGTCACCTTGTATAAAAAGGTGGCGGTTTTTGTATTTTGTGAAGAAAATCACTTGAATTTTAAAGATAAAAATTGTATAATATAATGTGTATATCTATGCGCCTATATGAAACAATAATGTTACTTTAAATTGATGTTTAGGAGTAGCATTTATGAAAGCAGATAGGGATAGAAAAAATGAAAAAAACGGCGAAAATTCCTTAGGAATTTCCGAAGAGCAATTAGAACAAATTGAAAAAACCGGTTCGGTTACCCCAAACGGAGGGGAGTTTTTAATTCACTGCCTTATTATTGCCGGCGAAATTGAAGGTCATGTTGAACTGCCTCAGGGAAGCAAATCCACAAAGTATGAGCATATTATTCCACAGCTTGTAGCGGTGGAGGAGGATAAAAAAATTGACGGTATGCTTGTTATTTTAAATACCATCGGTGGTGATGTGGAGGCAGGTCTTGCCCTAGCTGAACTTATTGCAGGAATGAGTAAGCCCACCGTTTCACTGGTGCTTGGCGGCGGCCACTCAATAGGAGTACCCCTTGCCGTTTCGGCAGACAGGTCCTTTATTGTGCCATCGGCCACAATGACAATACATCCAGTTCGCACAAACGGTCTGGTTTTAGGTGTTCCCCAAACACTTAACTATTTTGAAAAAATGCAGGAAAGAATAACGGGGTTTGTTACTAAAAATTCTAATATTACGTCCGAGCGACTTGAGCACCTTATGATGAATACGGGTGAGCTGGCTACAGATATGGGCACTGTACTTTGCGGTGAGGACGCGGTAAAGGTAGGCCTTATTGACAGTGTCGGCAGTTTAAGCGGGGCGCTTTTTAGTTTATATGAACTTATTAGAAATAAAAAGGAAAATTAAGTACAGTCGGGGGTTAACCCCACTACATAGAAGGGAAGAATTTTAAATGGCATCAAAGCGCGGAAGACCAAAGAAAAAATCTTTAAGTGCTACCGAAATTACAAGAAAAAAGGCGGCCGCAACAAAGCCACAAAATTCGGCGCCAAAAGCAAATGCCCCTAGCGGCAAAAGGGAAATAGTTGCTATTTTACTTTTTGCTTTAGCTTTACTTACCCTTGTTGCAGTTATTATAAAGGGCGAGAATCTGTGGCTTTGGTTACATAATACACTTTTTGGTTTGTTTGGCGTTGCAGTTTTTGCTTTGCCCGTAATACTTGGCGCTATTGCTGTTTTTTTGGCAATGGACAAGCTAAGAGGTTCCACCACCGTAAAAATAGTGGAGTGCTCGCTTTTGTTTGTTTTTGTTGATACACTTGTGGACATTTTTACCTCGGGTGATATTACAAGCTACGGAAATAGTATTGTAACCGCCTTTAATAAGGGCGTGGAGCTTAAAAGCGGCGGCGCGGTAGGCGCAATTTTTGGCGCGTTGCTTGAAAAATGCGGCACGGCTCCGTCTGCGGCGATTGTTATTATCGTTATTTTCGTACTTTTAATGCTCATTACCGGCACTACCCTTATGGGCTTTTTCCGTGCCGTATCCAAACCCGTTCGCGCACGTAGGGTTAAAGAGGAAAAGGAAGAAGAGTCAAAAAGTGAGCCACAAAATGAAAGAAAATTCAATATTAACGTTTCGGTTGATGATATTCCTGAAAGCAGGGAAAATATTTTCCTAGAGGATAAGGGCCAAAAGTTAATTGATAGTTACAATTTTGATGATGAGGGCGAAACCGAAGAAGCGCCCAAACAAAGAAAAACCGTTAAAAAGCTTTTTGGTGGCAAGGAAAAGGGGGAACAGCTTTCCCTTGCAGGCGATGCTACCGACATTTCGGCCGATGAAAATGCAATAAGCACAGAAGTCATTGACGATGAAGAAAAGGTAAACGTGAAGGAAGAAACAAACGCTTTCACCAAAGAGGTTATGGAGGGAGCCGAGTACGAAGAGGTATACGAGTTCCCAGATGTTTCACTTTTAAATGAGAATAAAAATAAATTTGGTGGTACCTCTGAAAAAGAACTTAGAGCAACTGCCGAAAACCTTGTTAACGTGCTTAAAAGCTTTGGCGTTGAAACAAGGGTGGTTGACGTCAGCCGCGGCCCCGCCGTTACGAGGTATGAGCTTCAGCCATCGGTTGGTGTTAAGATCAGTAAAATCACCGGTCTCGCTGACGATATTGCGCTAAATCTTGCAACCGCAGGGGTTAGAATAGAAGCCCCTATTCCAAATAAAGCGGCGGTTGGTATTGAGGTGCCGAATAAGGCAACCTCTATGGTTGGCATTAAGGAAATTTTGGAAACAAATTCCTTTAAGGCGGCTAAGAGTAAGCTTACCGTTGCCCTTGGTAAGGACATTGGCGGCAACGCCGTTATGACCGATATTGCCAAAATGCCTCACGGACTTATTGCGGGTTCTACCGGTTCTGGTAAATCGGTTTGTATTAACTCTATTATTATGAGTTTGCTTTATAAGGCGTCTCCTGATGACGTACGTCTTTTGATGATTGACCCCAAGGTTGTTGAACTTGGTGTTTATAACGGAATACCACACCTTTTGGTGCCGGTTGTTACCGACCCCAGAAAAGCATCGGGCGCCCTTGGTTGGGCTGTTAGCGAGATGGAAAAAAGGTACCGTTTGTTTGCCGAAAACGACGTAAGAAACCTTGAGGGTTATAACCATTTGGCCGAGATGAGCGATGATTTACAAAAAATGTATCATATAGTAATTATTATTGACGAGCTTGCCGACCTTATGATGACTGCACCCAAAGAGGTTGAAGATGCAATTTGCCGTATTGCTCAAAAGGCACGTGCCGCAGGTATGCACCTTATTATTGCAACACAGCGTCCGTCGGTTGATGTTGTTACGGGTCTTATTAAGGCAAACGTTCCTACAAGAATTGCTTTTGCGGTTTCTTCACAAATAGATAGCAGAACCATTTTGGATATGGGCGGCGCCGAAAAGCTGCT
>JAZQSV010000051.1:0-1855 GCA_045630265.1 Acutalibacteraceae bacterium | reverse complement strand
GCTACTTATGCACCAAGCTGGAAAAATTCACAAACCACGCGTTATGTTTTAGTTAACGATAGTGAACTTAAAACCCGCTTAGCAAAGGAATGTATGATGGGGTTTGAATACAATATAAATAATGCTCTTGGCGCTCCTGCTTTGGTTGTAATAACAACGGTAAATAAACGTTCGGGCTATGAGCGGGACGGCTCCTTTACCACTGCTAAGGGCACACATTGGCAGTCCTTTGATGCGGGAATTGCCACCCAAACCTTTTGTCTTGCCGCCCACGAAATGGGTTTTGCAACCGTTATTATGGGTATTTTTGAAGAGCAAAAGGTTGTAGACCTTTTAGATATTGAGGAAGGCCGTTCGGTATCCGCCATTGTGGCTATTGGCTATGCTGACGAAAACCCGCAGGCGCCCAAAAGAAAAACGGTGGAAGAACTTTTAACAGTAAAATAACTTTTAAAAATGAAAAACTGCGTATAGAGTTTCCTATACGCAGTTTATTTTTTTGTCGATTTAATTCCAATAAGTATATGTTTTTTGGCCGTCGCTGCTTCTTGCTTGGTGGTTGGCTCCAAACCTTCTAAAGGGTAGGTAAGTCCTAACCCTTTATATTTATGAACTCCCATAGTGTGGTAGGGGATAACGTCCAGCGCCTTGAGGGAATTTAATTCTCCTATAAATTTGCCAAGCTTTACTAGGTCATTCGTTTTTTGCAGAAAATCTCTAATTACCACGTGACGAATCCAAATTGGTATATTTTTTTGGGAGAGATATTTTGCAAATTCTAAAACGCTTTCATTTGAAAATCCTGTAAGCTTTTTATGATAAACATCATCAATATGCTTAATATCAAGAATAACAAGGTCGGTAAGTGACAAAAGGGTAGAGAACTTTTCTAAAAGTACAGAATTTTCTCTTTGAAAGGTAATGCCCGAAGTGTCAATACAGGTGTGAATATTATGCTCTTTTGCTTTTCTGAAAAGTTCTATCAAAAAGTCTATTTGAAGCAGTGGTTCACCACCCGAAACGGTAATACCACCATTTTTATAAAACTCTTTGTTTTTCAGAAAACTTTCTATAACCTCGTCTGTCGAAATGCTTCTACCACCATTTGCATCCCAGGTATCGGGGTTGTGGCAATACTGACAGCGCATAGGGCACCCCTGTAAAAATAGCACGTACCGAATACCCGGTCCATCTACTGTGCCAAAGCTTTCAAACGAATGTATACGTCCAAGCATGGTCTAAATTTTATCGTGAAAGGTTCTTGAAATAACCTCGTCCTGCTGTTCTTTAGTAAGTTTAATAAAGTTTACCGCATATCCGCTTACCCTAATAGTAAGCTGGGGATATTTTTCAGGGTGGGCCTGAGCATCCAGTAGGGTTTCCTTGCTAAAAACGTTTACATTCAGGTGGTGGCCACCCTTTTGAACATAGCCGTCTAAAAGAGCAACAAGATTATCTATTTGATTTTGTGTAGCTGCCATAAAAAATCCTCCAAATTTAGTTATTATCGTCGTCTAGTCCATCGAAAAGTGTGGGGGAGTTGCAAGCGCCTGTGCCACAGTCTAAATCAACCTCAATATCTCCAACAAAAATTTGGTCCTCCTTACCTAGTGCATTTGGGATAATAGAGAAGGTGTTGGAAATACCGTCCTTAGCATCAATATAAGGGAGCTTTGCAACAGAGGAAAGCGATGCAATAGCGCCTTTAGAATCTCTTCTGTGCATGGGATTTGCACCGGGAGCAAACGCTTCGCCGCGTTTTCTGCCATCTGGGGTAGAACCGGTATTTTTGCCGTAAACAACGTTGGATGTAATGGTTAAAATAGAGGTTGTAGGAATACTGTTTCTATAGGTG
>JAZQSV010000050.1:0-14233 GCA_045630265.1 Acutalibacteraceae bacterium | reverse complement strand
AGAAAAATGTTAGAAAAAATGACTAAAATTTTAAAGGAAAACACAGGTTTAGATTTTGGATTTTGTCCTTTTTTTGCGGTTAGTGAAAACTTAATTGACTGCGCAGCTAAAAATAGACTTCCAAAAAATTCTAAAACAATTATTTCCTTTGTTTTTCCATACAAATGTAAGGAAAATGCTCCTTTAAATATTTCTCGCTACGCGGCGGTAAGTGATTACCACAACGTAGTAAAAAATAAACTTGAACGGATAAAACAAATACTGCAAAATGAGTTTAAAGACTCTAGCTTTGAGTGTTTTGTAGATAATTCACCTATTCCCGAAGTTCGCGCGGCCGCTTATTGCGGACTTGGGATAATAGGAAAAAACAATCTACTTATAACCAAAAAATGGGGCAGTAATGTGTTTCTGGGTGAAATTATAACAGATATTGATATTAAAATTCACCCCACTAATTTAATTTACTGCGAAAATTGTGGTAAATGCGCCGAAATTTGCCCTACGGGACGTTTAAAAAATAAGGAAAACCCGTGCCTTTCAGATATAACCCAAAAGAAAAATCTTACAGACCTCGAAATGGAACTTATAAAAAATCAAAAATCGGTTTGGGGTTGTGATTTATGTCAGGAATGTTGTCCGCTAAACATGGGTACAAAAACAACAGAAATAAAGGAATTTGTAGAGGATTACAGAGATTTTTATAAACCAGACGAGGATAATAAAAACCGCGCCTATAATTGGCGCGGCGAAAAGATAATAAAACGTAATTATGAGTTGGTTTCAAAATCAAAACAGAGCTGATTTGGTGATGATAAAAGAGTAAGCTTATATTCGTTAATTTCTTCTTTTTCTGTTTTTTCAACAATTGAAAAAATTCCAAACGATTCTAAATTTTTTGAAAGACGGTTTAAACTGTTCATTATAACTGTATCGTTTTTAAGGTAAGCCGCTTTAAGCGGCTTTTCTTTTTTGATTTTTTTAGAATTTATAAATTCGGTTGCCTTTTCTTCGGTAAGATTTTCGGCTAGAATTAAATTTAAAGTTTCTTCTCTTTCTTTTTCTGTTGCTTTTAAAAAAAGTAACAGAAAATTAAGACTGAATTTTTTTAGAGTAAAGAGCTCCCTTTCTCTTTTTGTAAGGCAAAGAGGAGTTAAAAAATGTTCTAATTTTAAAGGAGAAATTTTAAAAATATCGCAGACCTCTTTTTTTGTATAATTTCCCGTTTTTAGTAAAAATTTAAGTAGTTCGGCCCTTTTGAAAATATCGGTTTCTCCTTTTAAAAGGTAAAAAATTACCGCTTCAGGCAGAGTAAAGGAGTATATAATTGCAGGTACTGTTTTAACCGATAAAAATTTTAGTGCTAAAAGGTATAAAGGGTCAAAAAATAGCAAAAAATGTCCTTTTTTGTTTATATTTTTTCTAAGGCAAAGAGGAGATAAACACCCAAATTTTTTTATTTTTGAGGCGGATGAGATAATCTCTTCTTCTGAAAAGGTATTCGTCTGTAAAAACTCATCAAAGGATATATTTTCTATATCAATATAAAAAATTTTATTTTTTTGGTAGTAGTTTTTAACTTCCATTTTCTAGCTCCCTTTTGCTTTTTTTCTACTTAAAATTCTAACACCTATTACCTTTAAAAATCAAATAAAACAGGTCTACAAAAACCGCCAAATAAAAAGAAAAACAACCACTTTACAGTGGTTGTTTTGTTATTTTTCCATATGCCCTTGGGTATTTTGTCGGCGTTTGCGATATTTTATTTATTTTAATAATACTGTGAACACTACCGTCGGGAAGTGTTACCTTTTCAATTTTTTCGTTTCCGCCGCCTAAAAGAAAAATTCCTTTTTTTGCTGACAAAAGTTCCTCCTCGGGCGCGGGGCCTTTCATAGAAATAAATGTACCGCCCACTTTTAAAAACGGGAGTGTCAATTCATCTAAAACAGAAAGGTTTGAAACTGCCCTTGCGGTAACAAAATCAAAACTTTCTCTAATGGGTGTTTTCTTTGCGGCCTCTTCTGCCCTTTGGTGTAGGTTTTTTGTATAAACGCCAAGCTCGGATTGTAGAGCATCTAAGAAAATAAAGCGTTTTGCGTGTCCGTCTAAAAGATAAATATCTGCCTCGGGACGTAAAATTTTAAGCACCATACCGGGAAAACCTGCACCGCTGCCAATATCTATTAGTTTTGTACCTTTTTTAAGGTCTATAAATTTTAAAACCGAAAGGCAGTCGCAAAAATGCTTTATAACTATTTCTTCCGGCTCTATTATAGCTGTGAGGTTAATTTTTTCATTCCACTCTACTAAAAGGCGGCCGTAGGTTTCAAACATTTCTGCTGCATTTTCGGGCAAAGCTATATTTTCGCTTTGGGCATATTTTAAAAGGGGTGTTAAATCAAACTGCGACATATTAGCCTCCTTTTAATTTAAAATTTGTTTTTTAGTTAACTTTTTGCTTTTGTAAGCCAAATTAGAAGTACCGAAATATCGGCGGGGCTAACTCCTGAAATGCCCATTGCCTGACCAATGCTTAGAGGTTTTATTTTGTTTAGCTTTTCCTTTGCCTCAAGGCGAAGTCCATCAATTTCGTCATAATTTGTGTAGGGAGAGAGGGATTTTTCTTCAAGTCTGTGCATTTCATTTACTGCTGATAGCTGTCGCTTAATATAACCCTCGTATTTAATTTCAGTTTCTACCTTTTCACGCAAAATTTCACTTAAATTTGGTCTATTTGGGTCAAATGGTGCTAAAATATCGTAAGAAAGTTGGGGCCTCTTAATAAGCTCGGAAAGCTTTATACCGGTTGTAAGCGGTGCGGTGCCAAGCTCTTCTAAAAGGGAGTTAATTTCCTTTGAGGGTGCGACAGTAACCGACGAAATTCGTGCAATTTCTTTTTCTTTTTGCTCTATACTTTGCCTTAGTTTTTCAAAACGTTCTTTAGAAATAAGGCCAATTTTAAAGCCAAGCGGAGTAAGTCGCTCGTCGGCGTTATTTTGCCTTAAAATAAGGCGGTATTCACTTCTTGAAGTCATCATCCTATATGGGTCGGCACAGCCCTTTGTAACAAGGTCGTCAATAAGGGTGCCAATGTAGGAGCTTGAACGGGAAAGTGTAATAAGGTCCTTACCTAAAACGTAAAATGCGGCGTTAATACCTGCAATAAGACCCTGTGCGGCGGCCTCTTCATACCCCGAAGAGCCGTTGAACTGTCCCGCGCCGAAAAGTCCCTTATGAGCTTTTGTTTCAAGGGTTGGAAAGAGTGCGGTTGGGTCAACACAGTCATACTCAATTGCATAAGCGTTTCGCATAACCTTAACGTTTTCGAGACCTTTAATGGTTTTATAAAACTCAATTTGTACCTCTTCGGGCAGGGAAGAAGACATACCCTGAAGATACATTTCTTCGGTATCCTTTCCGCATGGCTCAATGAAAAGTTGATGTCGCTCTTTATCTGCAAAGCGGACAATTTTATCCTCTAAGCTAGGGCAATACCTTGGTCCTACACCCTCAATAACGCCTGAATAAAGCGGGGAGCGGTGTAGGTTTTTAAGTATTACCTCTTTGGTTTTTTCGTTGGTGTAGCTAATATGACAAACCACCGAGTTTTCAGGGTTTTTCTCGGTTTCAAAGCTAAAGGGAACAGTCTTTTCGTCGCCGTACTGTACCTCAAGCTCGTCTAAATTTATACTGCTTTTAAGCACCCTTGCGGGGGTACCGGTTTTAAAACGCCGAAGAGGAAGGCCGAGCTCTAAAAGTGATTTTGAAAGACTTGTTGCGGCAAAGGTGCCGTCGGGACCGCCTTCGAAACTGACCTCACCAACAAAAATTTTACCTTTTAAAAATGTACCTGTAGCAAGTACAACTGTTTTTGAATTATAGACAGCCCCAAGATTTGTAGTAACGTTATAGGTGCCGTTTTCACATTTTTCTAAGGATACAACCTCTGCCTGCTTCACAAAAAGGTTTTCTTGCTTTTCCAGTGTGTGTTTCATATAGGCAGAATAATCGCGTCTGTCAATTTGTGCGCGAAGAGAGTGCACCGCAGGGCCTTTACCCCTGTTTAGCATGCGGCTTTGCAGGGTTGTAGCGTCGGCCGCTTTACCCATTTCACCGCCCAAAGCGTCAATCTCTCTTACGAGATGGCCCTTGGCAGTGCCGCCAATGGAGGGATTACAGGGAAGATTGCCAACCCAGTCTAAATTTATAGTAAAACAAACAGTTTTCGCACCAAGACGTGCGGCGGCAAGGGCTGCCTCAATGCCTGCATGACCTGCGCCAATAACGGCAACGTCAATACTTTCTGCAAAATAGGTTGTCAAAATTTTTCCCTCCTTTAAAGTCATAAATTTAAGGCCGCGGTCGCGTGGCGACGCCAAAACGCGAAATAGGATTTCGTTAATAACAAAAATTTCATCCCGCGTACTTAAATTTTGGTAATAAAAAATTTAAGCTTAAAATTCGAACCATTTATAACCGCGTGCGGCTATTTGTCGTTTCGTACTGTCAGACTACGCGAATTCGCTACCCACCGCGTGGGGCCGCGGTCGGCGTGGCCGACGCCACAACGCGAAACATAAATTAATTATTTAAAAATAAATAGTTCCCCGCGGTCAAAAACTTAAGGCCGCGTGAGGATATTTTTAAAATTTGTAAAAACCAATTACGCGAACTTGGTGCCGAGCACCTCGGTTATTTGCCGACGCAGAAGTTTTTAAATACTTCGTTTGCTACTTCGGTGGTAATTTTTTTGCCGTCAAGCTCCAAAAGAGCGCTGAGCGCCTCGTCAATAAGTACACCAACGGCATCAAGCGTAACACCGCCCTCCAGAGCCAAAACTGCTTCATTACAGGCGTTTTCGGCTAATACCACCTTGCTTCTTTGCCTTTCGTTACCAAGTATTTCGGCATTTTCGTCAAGGGCGCTTATTTTAAGCACCTCACCGATTTTTTCTATAAGCTCGCCCTCGCCCGCGCCAAGCTTTGCCGAAATTCGCACAAATGGTAGAGATAGCTCTTCAAAAAAGCGCTCGTCCTTTGCCTCGAGGTCGTTTTTGTTTAAAACCAGGAGCACAGGGCGGCCTTTTATTTTTTCTATAAGTTCTTTGTCGGCTTTTGTCGGCTCTCGTGATACGTCAAAAACGGCAAGGCATAAGTCGGCCGTTTCGAGTCTTTTTAGTGCGGCATCGATACCTATTTTTTCAACCTCATCACCCGCATCGCGAATACCCGCCGTGTCGGCAAGCATTAAAGTAAAATCCCCCACCGTTACCGTTTGTTCAATAACATCCCTTGTAGTTCCGGGAATAGAGGTAACGATAGAGCGTTCACTTTTTGAAAGCAGGTTCATAAGTGTGGATTTTCCCGCATTTGGACTGCCTACAATGGCGGTATTTATGCCGCCGAGCAGGTATTTACCCTTGTCGTAGTTTGAAATAAGTTTGTTTAAATCAAATATAATCTCTTTAAGCGAGGTAATAAAGGTTTCGTTACTGAAAAATAGTGTGTCATCCTCGGGATAATCGGTAAAAACCGAAATTTGACTAACAAGTAGGAGTAGCTTATCGGTTATGGCGCCGATTCTCCTTGAAAGTGCGCCGTCTTTATTTTTTGCGGCTATAGAAAGGGCTTGATTTCCCGTAGCGGAAATAAGCTGCATCACAGATTCTGCCTGAGTTAAACTAATTTTTCCATTTTCAAAGGCACGTTTTGTAAATTCTCCGCCCTCGGCCGCGCGGGCACCCGCTGAAATAGCGGACCTTAGCACTTTCCTTATTAAAAAACTGCCGCCGTGAACCGAAATTTCAACGCAGTTTTCCCCCGTATAACTTTTCGGCGCACGAAAAATAAGGGCAATACCGTCGTCAAGCAGGGTATTGCCGTCAAAAATTTGACCGTAAGCGGCGGTGTAGCCCTCTTTTTCGGTTAGTGGCACACCGCTTTTTGTACGGAATATTTTATCTGCAATAGAAATAGCCTCCTCACCCGAAAGGCGAATGGAGGAAATTCCTCCTTCGCCGTTTGGGGTGGCAATAGCAACAATAGTGTCGTTATTCATTAAATAATCTCCCAAAAAGGGTTATTTTTCAATTTTTTCGCATCTCATATAAGGAACGAGTGCGGCGGGAATAGTTACACTACCGTCTTCATTTTGGTAGTTTTCCAAAATAGCTGCAACAGTACGTCCAACGGCTACGCCCGAGCCATTAAGGGTGTGTACAAACTGAGTTTTATCTTTAATATCCTTCTTAAAACGGATAGAACCGCGGCGCGCCTGATAATCTTCGAAGTTAGAGCAGCTGGAAATTTCAACGTATCTGCCGTAAGAGGGCATCCAAACCTCTATATCATAGGTTTTTGCCGAAGAAAAGCCCAGGTCGCCCGTACATAGGCAAACAACTCTATAAGGAAGACCAAGTCCCGCCAAAACGCGCTCGGCGTCTCTGGTAAGACTTTCAAGCTCTTCATAAGAATTTTCAGGGTCAGCAAATTTAACCAATTCAACCTTATTAAACTGGTGCTGGCGGATAAGACCTCTTGTATCTCTGCCGGCACTACCCGCTTCTGCTCTAAAGCAAGCAGAATAAGCGGCATATTTAAGGGGAAGCTTATTTCCGTCTAAAATTTCCTCGCGGTGCATATTGGTAACGGGAACTTCAGCTGTAGGAATAAGAAAATAGTCGTTAGTAAGCTTAAATGCATCCTCCTCAAACTTGGGGAGCTGGCCGGTAGCGGTCATAGATGCACGGTTTGCCATAAAGGGAGGCAAAATTTCGGTATATCCCGCATCGGTATGTGTGTCAAGGAAGTAGCTGATAATAGCGCGCTCCAACCTTGCGCCAAGGCCCTTATAGAAGTGGAAGCGGGTACCTGTAACCTTTGCGGCAGTTTCGGGGTCCAAAATTCCAAGCTCTGCACCAATATCCCAGTGCGCTTTGGGCTCAAAATCAAACTTTTTAGGCTCACCGTTTCTGCGAACTTCTGGGTTGCAGGAATCGTCAGTACCAATTGGAACACTTTCGTGCGGAACATTCGGGATATTTAAAATAAGAGTTTTTTGCTTATCCTCGAGTTCGGAAAGTTCAGAGGAAATTGCCTTAATGCTTTCGGAAATTTCCTTCATTTTAGCCATAATTTCGCTGCAGTCCTTACCCTCTTTTTTAAGGGCGGGAATCTGCTTGGATGCGGCATTTTGCTCGGCCTTCATGCTCTCGGTTTTAGCCATAAGCTCGCGGCGTTTATCGTCAATACCAAGTAGCTCGTCAATAAGAGCGTCGAGGTTTCCACCTCTGTTTTTTACGGCCTGTTTAACAAGGTCGGGATTTGCCTTAATAAATTTAATGTCTAACATAAACTTTATCTCCTTAAATCGCAAAATGCTTTAATTTTTGTCCCAATTTTTGCCTACAAGGCGGTTTGCAATCTCTGCAAGCTCATCCTTATTATAAAACTCTAAGGTAATTGTGCCCTTACCGTTTTTGCCCGCCTTAACAACTGCTTTTCGGTGGGTTTCGGCCTTTAGGGCAAGTTCTACCTCGCTGTAAAAACTGTCGGTTTTTGGCGGAATTTTAGAGTTTTTTTGTTTTCCCGCCGCCTTTGCCATTGCCTCAATCTGCCTCACCGAAGCACCTGAAAGCGCGGCCAAAAATGCCTTTTCGGCTGCCTCCTCATTTTCAAAGGCAAGTAGCGCTCTGGCATGGCCTGAGGTTATTTTTCCTTCTTCAAGCGCTTTAAGCTGTTTGCTTGGTAGCGACAAAAGGCGAAGAGTGTTGGTAACTGCTGAGCGGGATTTTCCAACCCTTTCGGCAACAGCCTCTTGAGTTAGCGAAAACTCTTTCATAAGGCGGGAAAAACCAAGCGCCTCCTCGACTGCGTTCAAATCCTTTCTTTGAAGGTTCTCAATTAAAGCAATTTCGGCAGTTTCTTTATCGTTTAAGTCTTTAATAATAACGGGAACGGTCGCAAGACCTGCCATTCTGCTGGCTCTCCAACGCCTTTCTCCCGCCACTATCTGGTATGTACCACCCGCCATGGGACGAACAACAATTGGTTGCAAAAGTCCGTGAAGCTTAATGCTTTCGGAAAGTTCTAAAAGCGACTCTTCATCAAAGGCGGTACGGGGTTGGTTTTTGTTTGGCTCAATTTCCGAAAGGCGAAGCTGTGTGGCCAAATTATCGTCTGTCGAATTTTCGCCGAAAAGGTAGTCAAGACCATTTCCTAAACCTGTTTTAGTAGCCATATTTGTTCCTTTCAGTTGAAAAAAATATATTTTTGTCGTTTTTTACAAAATTATTTGTTTTTTGAAATAAATTCGTCGGCCAAAGCATTATAACAGTTAGCACCCTTGCTTTTACGGTCGTAATACTGTATAGGAAGACCGAAGCTTGGAGCCTCAGAAAGACGTACAGAGCGGGTAATTACCGAAGAATAAAGCTTTTTGCCAAAAAACTTCTTAATTTCGCTCACAACCTGTTGTGTGAGGTTAAGGCGCCCGTCGTACATAGTAAGAAGTACGCCCTCAATCTCTAAATTAGGGTTGAAACTACGTTTCACCTGACGCATTGTAGCCATAAGCTGGGAAAGACCTTCAAGAGCAAAGAATTCGCACTGAAGGGGCACCAAAAAGGTGTCGGCTGCAGATAAAGCGTTTAAAGTAATAAGTCCCAGTGATGGCGGGCAGTCAATAAAAATATAGTCGTAATCCTCTCTAACAAAGGAAAGTGCGGTTTTAAGGCGGTTTGTGCGCTCCTCCATTGTGCTAAGCTCAATTTCTGCACCTGCAAGGTTCATAGAGGAGGGAATAAGGTCAACGCCTAAGAATTTTGTATGTAAAACAACCTCTTCAATTGGCTTTTTACCGGTTATCAGATCGTAAGCGGAGGCCAAAACCTCTTTTTTGCTTATACCAAAGCCGCTTGTAGAGTTGCCTTGAGGGTCGGCATCTACCAAAAGCACCCTTTTGTCTTTAATTCCAAGACCTGCGGTGAGGTTTACTGCAGTGGTCGTCTTACCCACACCACCCTTTTGGTTTACAATAGCAACAATTTTACCCAAAAGAATTCTCCTTTTCAAAAATATAGAAAGAAAAAACCTTTAGAACACAATATATTGTATATAGCGTTTAAAAAGTCCGTAAAAAGTGAAAAAATACTAGGTTTTAAGCTTCAAACCTATATAAATTTATTATAACACAAACCGGCAAAAAGTAAAGAGAATTCATAAAATTTCTATAAAATGTTTCACGTGAAACACGCCGTGGCCGTGAGCAGTTTCGCGCACATAAATCATATGGATTTTTTGATGGTTGACCCGCGTTTAAAAACTTGCAGTGTAAAAAAAGACCTTTGTGTGCTCAACACCAAATTCGCGCAGTTAATTTCTGCAAATTTTTGAAATTTCCTCACGCGGCCCCACGCGGCGGGGAGCGAATTCGCGGAGGTGGATAGTACGAATATAAAAAATTTCGGCACGCGGCCTTAAATTTATGGACGCAGGAAACTATTTATATTACTAAACAAACATAAATGTGCGAATATGGTGTCGGCCACGCCGACCGCGGCCTTAAATTTTTGACCGCGAGTTACTATTTATATTTGGCAATAAATTTATGTTTCGCGTTTTGGTGCAGCCACGCTGCCGACACGCGGGGTTAATTAAAGCTATTTTTACTTGGTTTAGAAATTAGTGAGGCCAATAATCCAAATATAATTGCGGCGGTAATTCCGGCAGAGGTAGCGGTAAGACCGCCCGAAAGTGCGCCTATAAGCCCATAATCACTAACTGCCTTCTCTACGCCTTTTGCAAGCGAATAACCAAATCCCGTTAGGGGAACGGTAGCTCCCGCTCCTGCAAAATCCACAATTGGCTCATAAATCCCGATAGCGGTTAGCAAAACGCCACCAACAACGTAAGCTACCAAAATTCGTGCTGGGGTGAGTTTGGTGAAATCAATTAAAACCTGACCAATAACGCACAAAAATCCGCCCACCAAAAAGGCGTAGAGGCATTTTAATAATAGTTCCATAACAAAACTCCTTTAAAAATCCTTAAAAGGGCGAAAAAGCCCATCCTTGGATAGCGTTACCAAAGATGGGCTGAATATAAGTAAAAAAACAAAATATTTGCTTCCTATATATTATAATGTAGGGAATTTAGTCAAACGCGAATCCGAGGTACCCGTTTTCTGCGGGCGGGAATTCTCCGCTTATCATACCAAAACATCCGTTTTGCATAAAGGAAAGCTCATCTAATATGCCTGCTGGGGCTCTTAGTGTAGCTTTTGAAGTGGAAAACTCGGTCATAATCGCCCTTAAAAGGCCCAAAAAAGCGGCATTTTCACCCTTACCGCAAAGACATTCTTTACAAACCAATGTGTCATTTTCCTTTTTACAAGCCAAAAAAGCCTTGCCGTTTGTGAAAACCGTTAAACCGTCCAGTGCGGCGGTAAAAAGTGCGTTTTCAAAGCTTACAAAGCAGTCTGAAAGGGTAGGTAAAATTTTTTCTCTTTCGCGGTGGTATTTTGAAAGAGAAATTTCCGAAAATTCAGTAGCAACAACCCCCTCAAGGTCGCTTAAACCTGCAGAACCAAAGGAAAAATTAAAAAATCGTGTGTAACCATTTTTACCATAAAAATCAAAGAGTTTGGCTTCGGCAGGTCTTAATACTATACCTTTCTTGCCGTTTGCTTCGGCATGTTTTTTTGCCTTTTTTAAAAGCTCGCACATTAAACCCCGTCCTCTATATTTTGGGTCGGTACAGGCGGCGTAAAGGTAATAAAAGGGAAGGTCTCCCGCCCTTGTTTTAAGGGCACAGTCTATTAAATAAAGCATAGATGCTACCTTGCCGTCAACGTTTTCGGTTAAAAGATGTGCTTTTTTAAAAAGGTGCTCGAACAAATAATCGGCGTCTTCACTTGTATCCTCTAAAAAGGAGGATAGATAAAGACCTTTAAGCTCATTTTCTTCTGTTTTTTCGTCTTCTTTTGGAGATAGGAAGTATTTTTCATACAAAAATTCCGGACGGTAGGAGAGCTTTGCTTTTCTAAGCCCTTCAAGACCCATATCGTCCTCGCGGTTTAAATATATAAAATTTTCCGGTAAAAATCTCGCAAATTCCCTGTTTATAACGGCATATGCGCCCCTAAATTCAGGAAGCGCCTTTTCTACCTGAATGTTAAAAACCCTATCGTTTATAGGCGTTCCAAAGCAAAACGCAACTATTTTACCATTTACACGAATAACGCCGCCTAAAATTTGGAGCATATCTCTTTGCTCTAAAACGCCGGCCATTGCGGCATTTTCAGAAATTAAACTGTCTAAACTTTCGGTTTGTTCGGTGCTTTTTGCCCATATATCAGCGGTTTTGAGTACTTCGTTTAAATTTTCCTTTGAAAGCGGTTCAAAAGACCAATTATATTGCCTTGAAAAAGCAGAGATATGGTTTCTTTTTTGATGGTATTTTTTACCAATTAAATCCGAAAGGTCGCTTTTTTTGTAAATATACTCAAAATCCTCGCGTGATGGTTCGAAATTATACTTGTCCCCAAAATGCTTTTTAAATTCCTCCAAATTTTCGTTATTGCCCGCTAAAAAGTAAAGAGGGAAGCCGTTTTTCTTTGCGTAATCCTTTAAAAGCAGGATGTTTTCCTTTAAATCTCCGCCCAGAGGCAATAAAAAAATAGGGGGCGCACCTTTCCTTTCAAACATAAGAAAAATACTTCCCCTAAAAATGGCTATACGCTGTTTATAAAAGGGTTCCCAAAGCAAAATGGTAGAGGGCGAATATTCGCACCCAAAAAGCTTTTCGCTATGTTTTTTATAAAGTGCGATATATTCACCTATATTTTCTCTGGTTGGTTTAAAAAACTTTAAAACCGTGTCGTCCGACAAACAAGAAAACCCCTTTGTATGATTTTAAAACCTTGTTAAAGCGTTAATTTTTTTCCTTTAAAAGAAGGGTGCGAATGTCCTTTAAAATATCCTCTGCGGTTTCTGCGGGAGCGGTCTCTTGAATTGCCTCTGCCTCTTGCTCAGCTGCCTTCTCTGCCTCTTTTTTAGCAAGCTTTTCAAAGGTGGTTTTAAAGGAAAGAACAACCTTTAGCATTAAGAAAATGCAGACAGCAATAATGAAAAATTCCAAAACCTCTTGGATGAAAACACCGTAACCAAGGGCGGTTTCTTCGGTTAAAACCTTACCTGCGGCATCAAATGTTGCGGGTCTAATAACCCATTTCCAGTCAGAAACGTTGATGCCGTTTAAAAGCAAGCTGATTAATGGCATAACAACGCTGTTTACAAGACTGTTTACAATGTCCTTAAAAGCGGCACCAATAACAACTGCAACGGCCATATCAATAACGTTGCCCTGCGCAATAAATTCCTTAAATTCGTTAATAAACTTCTTCATTTGTTTTTCTCCTTTTATTTGTTTTTATTCGTTTTCGGTTTGAAATATTTTAAAGACTGCAAAACTGCAGAAAATGCATCAAAAAAGTAATTTAAAGGTAAAAGTTTTTCCAAATTGCCCGTTCGGGATAAAAAAATCTTAAAAACAGTTGACAAAATCTTAAAATTATCATATTATCAATATATAAACATTCGTTTATACTTTATAAATATAACATAAAAATCCGCGCATGTCTAGTAATAAATGGCATTTTGGCACGGTAACAACAAATTTTCCACACGGGAGGATTATTTATGGTTTTTGAAAAAATTAGGGAAATTATTGCTACTCAGTTTGATGTTGAGGTTGAAAAAATTACAATGGAAACAACCGTTGCAGATGACCTTGGCGCTGATAGCCTGGACGTTGTTGAGGTACTTATGAGCGTTGAGGACGAATTTTCCGTTGAAATCCCCGACGAAGCTATTGAAGATATTAAATCGGTTGGCGACCTTGTAAACTATATCGAAAATAATCAGTAAGATTTTTGTTTAGAGGGTATGCACCTGTTTCGACGGGTGCATTTTTCTTATGTAAGGACATGCAGCATAAAGGTTCTTGAAAGGCATTAGGTTAAAAAAGATGGAAAGTTTTAACAACCAAGTGGCCAAAAAGGGTAAAAATCTGCACGAAGGCCACAGAAAAAGAATAAAGGAAAAGTTTCTTGAAAATGGTTTCACGGCAAGTACCCCGCCGCACGAGGTTTTGGAGCTGCTTCTTTGCTACTGTGTTCCCAGGAAGGATACAAACGAGCTCGCTCACAGGCTTTTAGACCGTTTTGGTTCTATAGCGGGTGTTATGGATGCCAGCCGCGAGGAGCTTACAGAATTTCCCGGCCTTACCGATAATGCATATTGCTTATTTAGACTTATAATGCCGGTGGCAAAAATGTATCTTGATGACAGAAGTGCGTCCGGCAATTGCATAAACAATAAAATTGATGCAGTTAATTACCTTAAAAGGCAGTTTTTGGGCGCAACCAATGAAATGGTGCTTATGCTTTGCCTCGATAATAAGGGCAGAATTTTGGGTTGCCCCAAGCTTTCACAGGGTACAGAGCTTGCAGTTGCGGTAAGTGCCAGAGCAGTTATGGAGCAGGTTATAAAAACCAAAGCAACTGCGGTGCTTTTAGCACATAACCATCCAAAGGGCTTTGCGTTCCCATCCCCTGCAGATATAAGGGTTACAAGTGAAATCGCGGCAACGCTTGCGCATATAAATGTGCGACTTCTAGACCATATTATAATTGCAGATGACGACTGCGTCTCAATGGCTGAATCAAAGGAATATAGCTTTATTTTTGGGAAGAAGTAGAACAAATAAAAGAGGAACAAAGGGGCGCAAAAACCCTTTTGTTCTCCCTAAAAGAATATTGACATTTTTCTTTTATTGCAGTATAATGTGTAAGCGCTAAGAAGAGTTATTTAATAACAAACTTAATAGAATAACGAGGTGTGGCTCAGTTTGGTAGAGCGCTGCGTTCGGGACGCAGAGGCCGCAGGTTCGAATCCTGTCACCTCGACCAAATTAGAAGGAACCAGCCGTAAGGTTGGTTCCTTTTAATTTCTGTTTATAGTAGGATGAGAACCTGCAAGGTTCGTCGAAGCAGCGGCAAAACCGCGACAGGGGTTGCCGTCTGCCCGAGTCTCGAGCAAGACGAACAATTTTGGGCCCCGCTCGGAGCGGTCAAAATTGTGTCGGTGGAGAGTACCCTGTCACCTCGACCATGTTGAATGTTTATAACGGACTTGACCGTTATGAAAATTCTTTTTTATGCACATTAGTGTTAG
>JAZQSV010000049.1:0-1919 GCA_045630265.1 Acutalibacteraceae bacterium | reverse complement strand
AGAGGCGGCATTAAAATCAGGGGTGTTTATACCTATGATAAATCGGCAAACTGTATTGATATTACCGAAATTCCGCCCTCAACCACAATTGAGGCAATAATTGAAAAGGTAATTGACCTTGCAAAGCAAAAGAAAATTACAGAAATTAATGATATTCGTGATGAAACCGACCTGCAGGGTCTTAAAATTACAATAGACCTTAAAAGGGGAGTGGACCCCGATAAGCTTATGAATAAGCTCTTTAAGCTTACCCCCTTGCAGGACACCTTCTCTTGTAACTTTAACGTTTTAATTGCGGGTTCACCCAAGGTTATGGGTGTTAGGGAAATTTTGGAAGAGTGGATTGCCTTTAGAACAGAGTGTATCCGCCGTAGGGTTTACTTTACCCTTTCAAAGGCAAAAAGCCGTTTGCACCTACTTAAAGGCCTTTCCAAAATCCTTTTGGATATAGATAAGGCCATTAAAATTGTAAGGGAAACCGAAGAGGAAAAAGAGGTTGTTCCCAACCTTATGATTGGGTTTGGCATCGACCAAATTCAGGCCGAATACGTTGCGGAAATTAAGCTTCGCCACCTAAACCGCGAGTATATTATGAACCGCTTAAAGGATATTGAGAGCTTAGAGGAAGAAATTGCCGATATGGAGGATATCCTTGCAAAACGCCGTAGAATAAATAGCATTATGGTAAAAGAACTTGAAAATGTTATGAAAAAGTACGGCAAACCGCGCAGAACTCAAATAGTTTATGACGTAGCAGTAGATGACTCGGATGAGGAAGAGGAAGTGGACGAATCTCCCGTAACGCTTTTCTTCACAAAGGAAGGATATTTCAAGAAAATCACGCCTCAGTCGCTCAGAATGAGCGGTGAGCAAAAGGTAAAAGAGGGCGACGAAATTATCCTGCAGCTTGAATCTGACAATGCTTCAGAACTTCTTTTCTTTACAAATAAGTGTCAGGTTTATAAGGCAAAGGTTAGTGAGTTTGCCGACGGCAAGGCAAGTTTGCTTGGTGACTATATCCCCGCAAAGTTTGATATGGAGGATAAGGAATATCCCATTGCTATGGTTTCTACAAGAAATTATAAAGGCAACCTATTGTTTGTTTTTGAAAACGGCAGAATTTCTAAGGTTGACCTTAAGGCGTATGAAACCAAAACCAACAGAAAAAAATTGGTTGCCGCATTTACAGATAAGTTTACTCTTCATTCCATTCACCATCTTACTGAGGAAAAAGAGCTGCTTCTTACTTCTACAAACGGCAGAATGCTGCTTGTTCACAGTGGCGCTTTGGCAGTTAAATCTACCCGTTCGAACGGCGGTGTTGCCGTTATGACCCAAAAGAAGGGACAAAGGATTTTTACTGCCGAAATTTATGAGGACGGAAAGCTACTTAAACCCCATAGATATCGCACCAAAACCCTACCTGCGGCAGGAAGCTTTAAATCTGCCGAGGAAAAGGGCGAACAGATTTCACTTTTATAAAAATAAAACTTCCCAAGGAAATTACCTTGGGAAGTTTTTAATTTTATCGTTTTTCAGTTTACTCAATAGGTGTTCCGTCGGGGGTGAAGAGTGGTAGGGGATTAAGATATGTAATATCATCCCTATCTATTGCGTCGCCCTCCGCCAAAACGGTCATTTTACCAACAATAATGCCGCCTGCTTTATTTACAAGTGTTTCAATAGCGGCAAGAGATTCACCGGTGGAAATAACGTCGTCAACAATTAAAACCCTTTTACCCCTCATAAGGTCGGCATCCTTGGTATCAAGGTAAAGCTTTTGGTTGGCATCGGTGGTAATGGAACGAACGTCTACCTCAAAAACACCTGTCATATAAAGCTTGGGGTGTTTTCTAACAATAAAGTGGTAATTGTCACCGTTTTGCTTTGCCATTTCGTATGCTAGGGGGATGCCTTTG
>JAZQSV010000048.1:0-17405 GCA_045630265.1 Acutalibacteraceae bacterium | reverse complement strand
ACGATCCGACTTCGTCATAGGCAATGGTGTCAACCCTGTCATCATCGTTGCCGTATTTTGGGAAGTCACCTTCAACCTCATAATCGGTGGCAATGCCGCTTTCGTTGCGGATTACCTTAACCTTTGCATATTTAATTGCAGAAAGTGAGTCGGCAACTACTGAAAGACCTGCAATACCTGTAGCAAACCAACGCTTAACCTCCTTGTCGTGGAGCGCCATTTGTATTTTTTCATAACAGTATTTGTCGTGCATATAGTGGATAATGTTAAGCATATTAACGTACACACCGGCAAGCCAGCGCATCATATCATCATATTTCTGCATAACCTCATCGTAGTCTAGGTATTCAGAGGTTATAGGACGGTATTTAGGGCCTATTTGCTTGCCGCTTATTTCATCCACGCCGCCGTTTATAGCGTATAAAAGACATTTTGCAAGGTTTGCTCTTGCACCGAAAAATTGCATTTCAAGGCCTACGTTCATTGAAGATACACAGCAGGCAATTGCATAGTCATCACCGTGTGTAAAACGCATCATATCGTCGTTTTCGTACTGAACGGAAGAGGTTTCTATAGAGGTTTTAGCGCAAAAACGCTTAAAATTATCGGGCAAACGGGTAGACCATAAAACCGTAAGATTCGGCTCGGGTGCGGCACCCAGATTATTTAGGGTATGCAAATAGCGGTAGGACATTTTTGTAACAAGGTGTCTACCGTCAATAGCAACACCGCCGATGGATTCAGTAACCCACTGCGGGTCACCTGAGAAAAGCTCATTATACTCGGGTGTGCGGGCAAATTTAACAAGGCGAAGCTTCATAATAAAGTGGTCAACAAACTCTTGAAGCTCACTTTCGGTATACCTGCCCTCTTTAATATCCCTTTCAGAATAAATATCAATGAAGGTGGAGGTTCTGCCAAGTGACATTGCGGCACCGTTTTGCTCTTTGACTGCTGCAAGGTAACCGAAATACAGCCACTGAATTGCTTCTTTTGTGTCTTTTGCCGGCCTAGAGATATCAAAGCCGTAGGAGGCGGCCATCTTCTTAAGGTCGTTAAGGGCACGAATTTGTTCGGCAATTTCCTCACGCATACGAATAACGTCCTCATACATTGTAGAACGGGTAGTTTCTTCTTGGGATAACTTATCCTCAATAAGACGGTCAACACCGTAAAGAGCAACTCTACGGTAGTCGCCTATAATACGTCCTCTGCCGTAAGCGTCTGGAAGTCCCGTAATTATATGACTTGAACGACAGGCACGCATTTCAGGGGTGTAAACGTCAAACACACCCGCATTATGTGTTTTTCTGTGGGTTGTGAAAAAGTCCTTAATCTGTGGGTCTATACCGTAACCGTTTTCGGTTAAGGATTTTTCAGCCATACGAATACCGCCATAGGGCATTAGGGCTCGTTTAAGTGGTTTGTCGGTTTGAAGACCAACAATCTTTTCTTTTGCCTTGTTTATATAGCCGGGAGCGTGCGAGGTAATGGTGGAAATCACTTCAGTATCCATATCTAGCACTCCGCCGGCTTCGCGCTCGGCCTTAAAAAGTTCCAAAACCTCGGCCCAAAGATTTTTGGTATCTTCGGTGGGGCTTTCTAAAAAGCTTTCATCTCCGTCGTAAGGGGTGAAATTATGCTTAATAAAGCTTCGAACGTTAATTTCTTTTTGCCAAATACCACCTTCAAAGCCTTCCCATTCTGCAAAATTGTAGTCCACTTTAATGTCTCCTTAAATATTGATATTCACATCGATATATTATAACATTATTAAACTTCTTGGTCAACATATTTTAATAACAAAATTTAACCAAATTGGGTAGATTTTAGTCATTATTTCATATGAAAAGGTAAATAGTACTTGCAAAAATTTAAAAGTCGTGATATAATACATAAAAATATTTTTGGAGAAGTTTAAATGGACGACGAGGACGCGAACTGTACATATAATACAGTTTTGCATATTTTTTAAATTAGTGGCATGGCCGTTACCAAAAGGTTTCGGCTATGCCTTTTGTTGTCATTTATATAAATTTTTAAAAACGGAAGGATTAAATTTTAAATGGAAAGTGACAGTTTAGCGTTAATTATTGTTATTTTATCGGTGCTTTTTTCGGCACTTTTTTCGGGTGCTTCCGCGGCCTACCAAAATTTAAGCAGGTCCAGAATTAAAACCCTAGCAGGTGATGGAAACAAAAAAGCAAAATCTGTTTTAAAACTTTTGGATAACCTTGAATATTTAAACTCTCTTGCAATTGTGGCCAGTGTAGTTTTAAATATTTTATCGGCAGCACTATTAAGCGGCCTTGTATCCGAGTATTTATTTACTAAAGAACCAAACTTTTTTATACCGCTTTTAATTTCTGCGGCTGCAATTTTGCTTATTTGTGAAATTTTCCCTAAATCTGTTGCGGTGGCAACTGCTGAAAAAACTGCACTCAAAACTATTGGCTTTATACAAATTTTCGTTATAATTTTTGCGCCCTTTGCCGTTTTAATGCGCGCTATTACAAATCTTACCGTCAAAATTTTTAAAACCGAAGAAAATAAGGCCGATACTGAAGAAGAACTTTTAAGCTTCGTTGAAGAGGCAGAGGAAGAGGGCGAATTCAACGAGCAGGAAAGTACCCTTATCCGAAGCGCTATTGAATTTTCGGAGCAGGAGGCCATTGACGTTTTAACGCCCAGAATTGATATTGAGGGTGTTAGCGAAGACGCCACAAAGGAAGAAATAGCAAAGATATTTGCTGAAACCGGTTATTCTAGGTTACCACTATATCACGAAAATATAGACCATATTACGGGCATTATTTATCTTAAAGATTTTTATAACAAGGTATTTAGCTCCAAGGCATCAATAAAAAGCATAGTAAGACCTGCTATTTACACCACTCAAAATAAAAAGATTAACGAGCTTTTAAAGGAACTTCAGGTTAAAAAGCTTCATATTGCGGTTGTTTTGGATGAGTACGGCTCCACAATGGGTATTGTAACCTTGGAGGATATTTTGGAGGAGCTTGTTGGTGAAATTTGGGACGAGCACGATGAAGTAACCGAAGAAATCGTTACCTCTAGAGAAAATGAATATATTGTTTTAGGAAGCACAAATATTGAAGAAATGTTTGAAGAGCTAGACATTAAAACTGATGAGGAGTTCGACGTTCAAACGGTAAGCGGCTGGGTTATGAACATGTTGGGGCAAATTCCTAAAGAGGGAGATACCTTCGAAGTTGATAATCTTTCGGTTATTGTTACCGAAATGGATGAAAAACGTGTTGAAAAGATTAAGGTAACGGTAACTCCTAAAGAGGTAGAATAGGTTTAAATGGGGAGAATTTTCTCCCCATTTTTTTATTTTAGTCTATTGAAAAATTAGTGTTTTTTTGGTAAAATAACTTTATAGAAACTATTATCTTTGGAGGTAAATATGTTTATAACGGATGATATCAAATATTTAGGCGTAAACGACCATATTACCGACCTTTTCGAGGGGCAATATAAAATACCAAACGGTATTTCTTATAATTCTTATGCAATTGTGGATGAAAAGGTTGCTATACTGGATACCGTTGATCAAAGGTTTACACATCAGTGGCTTGATAATATTGAGTCTGTTCTAGGTGGGAGGAACCCCGATTTTCTTATAGTGCAACATATGGAGCCAGACCATTCGGCCAATATTGCCAATTTTATGAAGCATTATCCAAATGCCACCATCGTTGCATCGGTAAAGGCATTTGCAATGTTAAATAACTTTTTCGGCACCGATTTTTCTGAGCGTAGAATTATGGTTTCGGAAGGGGATACTTTATCTCTCGGAAAACACATACTTACCTTTGTAGCCGCTCCAATGGTTCATTGGCCTGAGGTAATTGTAACCTATGATAGCTTT
The DNA here is from genome assembly GCA_045630265.1 of Acutalibacteraceae bacterium. Classification (GTDB taxonomy): domain Bacteria; phylum Bacillota; class Clostridia; order Oscillospirales; family Acutalibacteraceae; genus UMGS1279. The sequence continues at coordinate 13,510 of JAZQSV010000048.1, read as the reverse complement.
GATAAGGTGCTTTTTTCTGCTGACGGATTTGGTAAATTCGGTGCTTTAGACGTAAGTGAAGACTGGGCGGATGAAGCAAGAAGGTACTATATCGGTATCGTTGGTAAATATGGCGTTCAGGTGCAAAATCTTCTTAAAAAGGCGGCAGGGCTTGATATTAAACAAATTTGTCCTCTGCACGGCCCCGTTCTTTCTGAGAATTTAGGTTACTATATAAATCTTTATGATATTTGGTCTTCATATAACGTTGAGGAAGAAGGAATTGTAATTGCCTACACTTCCATTTATGGAAATACCAAAAAGGCGGTTATGTTGCTTGCAGAAAAGCTAAGGGAAAAGGGCGCACCAAAGGTTTTGGTTTATGACCTTGCAAGGAGCGATATGTCCTTTGTGGTGTCTGAGGCATTTAGGTACAGTAAACTTATTTTGGCTACCACAACCTATAATTCGGAAATTTTCCCACATATGCGGGAGTTTATCAATCACCTTACCGAAAGAAACTTTAAAAACAAAACGGTTGCCTTTATGGAAAACGGTAGCTGGGCACCTATGGCCACCAGGGTAATGAACGATATGCTTTCCAAATCAGCTAATTTGAAGCTTGCGGAAAATACAGTTACAGTTCTATCGGCTCTTAGTGATAAGAGCAAAGAACAAATTGAAAATCTAAGCGATGAGCTTTGCCGCGATTATATTGCTCAGAGCAGTGAAACAGCAAATAAAAACGATCTTACTGCACTTTTTAAAATTGGGTACGGTCTATATGTCGTTACCTCTAATGACGGCAAAAAGGATAACGGACTTATTGTTAATACCATAACTCAGGTTACTAATACTCCCAACCGCGTTGCCGTTACAATAAATAAGGAAAATTACTCCCACCATATTATTAAACAAACAGGAATTATGAACGTAAACTGTCTTAACACCGATGCACCATTTAGTGTGTTTGAAACCTTTGGCTTTAAAAGCGGAAGAAGCACCGATAAGTTCGCGGACTGTACACCTCTTCGTTCTGATAACGGCCTTGTTTTTCTAAAAAGGTATATAAATGCATTTATGTCACTGAAAGTAGAACAGTACGTGGATTTAGATACCCACGGTATGTTTATTTGCAGTGTTGAGGAGGCAAGGGTTATTTCCGACGTACCAACTATGACCTATACCTACTATCTTGAAAACGTAAAGCCAAAGCCAGAAACTGAAGGCAAAAAGGGCTTTGTTTGTAAGATTTGTGGTTACGTTTATGAGGGCGAAAGTTTGCCCGAGGACTTCATTTGTCCTCTTTGTAAGCACGGCGCTTCGGATTTTGAAGCAATAAAATAAATATAAACTAAAATTAAAACACCCTACGTAATGTAGGGTGTTTTTGTGTCTAAATAATAGTTTAAAGCTCTAAAATTTTATCCAAAACCTTATCTGCAGCGGCTTCTTTGGTCATTAGGGGGAGTTTTTCATTACCATCTTTGGTTATAATGGTAAGAATATTTGTATCACCCTTAAAGCCGGCGCCTTCCTCACAAATGGAGTTGGCACAAATTATATCACAGTTTTTCGACTCAAGTTTTTTGGCTGAATTTTCAATTAGATTTTGTGTTTCCATAGAAAAACCGCAAATAATCTGACCGCTTTTTTTGTTTTGCCCTAAATACTTTAAAATATCCTTGGTGCGTTTTAGGGAAAGGGAGAGGTCATCGCCCGATTTTTTAATTTTTTCGGTGCTTACCATTTCGGGGGTATAGTCCGAAACTGCGGCGGCCTTAATAATAATATCTATATTACCGCTTATGCTTGTGACCTCGTTAAACATCTCCTCTGAAGAGGTGACCGCTATAGATTTTACAAAGCGGGGAGGATCAACCTCCATATTGCCGTGGATTAGGGTTACGTCAGCTCCGCGAAGCATAGCACACTTTGCCACTGCTACCCCCATTTTACCGCTGGAATGGTTTGTAATAAAGCGTACGGGGTCAAGTGCTTCTCTGGTAGCCCCAGCAGTAACCAAAACCTTTTTGCCAAGCAGGTCTTTCTCTTTTGCTATTTCCTTTAAAATGTAGTCGAACAACACCTTTTCTTCTGGCATACGACCATCACCGTTATCACCGTTTGCCAGCATACCGCATTCGGGGGGAACAATTTCGTAGCCGTAAGATTCAAGCTTTTTAATATTATCCTCAACAATGGGATTATGGTACATATTGTGGTTCATAGCGGGGGAGATAATCTTTTTGCAGGGGCAGGCCATAATTGTGGTAGTAAGCATATCATCCGCTATACCGCTTGCAATTTTTCCTATTACGTTTGCGCTGGCAGGAGCAACCATAAATACACTTGCTTTTTTTGCAAGAGCAACGTGCTCAACGCTATACTCAAAATTACGGTCAAACGTATCTACAAGACATTTGTTTCCGGTAAGGGATTCAAAGGTAATAGGATTTATAAAATTGGTTGCATTTTTGGTCATTATAACCTGCACGTCAGCACCAAGTTTTTTAAGCATACGCGCAAGGTTGGGAATTTTGTATGCAGCAATACTGCCGGTAACACCCAAAACAACCGTTTTACCAGTTAACAATTTTAAAACCACCTTTAAATGAAAATACAATTTAGTGTATTATAGCATATAAGTTTTAAAAAATCTATAGATTTTTGCGATAAAGTGTGTTACAATGCTATTGTTCTAATTTTCGTTGCCTGCAAAATTCATTTTTGGCAGATATTCTTTTTTGGGGAATCTGACCTTGCAGACCGTGAAAAGGTGAGCACGTATGTATTAATTCTCTTTTTGAGAAAAATAACATTAGGAGGTTTTCGGGATGAAAAAAACAAAAACTTTGGAGCTTGTTATGCTAGCTATGTTTTCGGCAATAATAGTAATGCTTTCGTTCTTGCCCTACGTAGGTTACATTAAGCTCCCAATAGGAATTCAGGCAACTACAATACATATCCCCGTTATTGTGGGCTCTATACTCTTTGGTGCCAAATTTGGTGGTATACTTGGTGGCGTTTTTGGCCTTACAAGTTTAATAAATAATACACTTTCTCCGGGGCTTTTGTCTTTTTGCTTTTCTCCTATTACCGCTTTTTCTTTAGGTATGGGCCCAAAAAGTGCGCTAGTAGCGCTCTTTATTTGCTTTGTTCCGCGTATTATTTGCGGTATGGTACCCGCCCTAGTCTATAAAGGTTTTATAAAGCTTTTTGGGAACGGCAAGGTAAAGGATAAACTGTATATTTTGCTTTCAGGAGTTTTGGGCTCTTTTACAAATACCATTCTTGTAATGGGTGCTATTTTTATATTTTTTGGCGACGTATATGCAGATAAAATGGCCGCGGCAAAGGGTGTTTTTCAGTCGGCTATGACACTTGTTTTAACAACGGTTACCACAAATGGTGTATTTGAGGCAATTACTGCAGCGCTTATTACTACTGCCGCAGTTTTGGCCATTAAAAAGTCTAAATCCCTTATTAGAAGGTGAGGGGAGCATTATGGTTTTAGCAGTTGATATTGGCAATACCAACATTGTAATAGGCGGTTTTTGTGATAATAAGATCCTTTTTAGAGAAAGGGTATCTACCAATCAAACCGCAACTGACCTTGAATATTCGGTTACTGTAAAAACCGCTTTGGAAGTACACGGCTTTACAACGTCTGACGTAGACGGCGCAGTACTTTCCTCGGTTGTTCCTTCGGTTACTAACACCTTTAAAAGGGCCATTGAAAAGTGTTTTGGTGTTAAACCTCTTGTTGTTGGCCCAGGTGTTAAAAACGGGCTTAGCATTTTAATTGATAACCCCAAACAGCTCGGTAGCGACCTTGTTGTAGATGCAGTTGCCGGAATAAATGAATATCCCACTCCGCTTATTATTATAGATATGGGCACAGCAACAACCTTTTCGGTTATTGATGAAAAGAAAAACTACGTTGGCGGACTGATTTTATCGGGCATGGCGGTTTCTACCGATGCGCTTATCAGCCGTACTGCACAGCTTCCTCGTTTTTCTTTTGACCCGCCACAAAAGGTTATCGGCACAAATACTGTTGACTGCCTTAAAAGTGGCACTCTTTATTATACGGCAGCAGGTATGGACGGTGTGATTGAAAGAATAGAAGATGAACTTGGGCAAAGCTGTACAGTTGTTGCAACTGGTGGTCTTGCCGGACTTCTAACACCACTTTGTAAGCGCAAAATTATTTTAGATGACGATCTGCTTTTAAAGGGCTTAATGCTAATTTACAAAAAGAATATGTAAATAAAACCGCCGTAGAACTCTACGGCGGTTTTATTATCTTACGGAGTTTTTTGTTAGTTTATAAAGGTTTTGCTCAATTTCTTTTGTCAGAATATCTTTACTCATTCTCCATTTCCAGTTTTGTCCAACAGCTCCGGGTGTATTTATTCTTGCCTCATCTTTTAAGTTTAAAAGGTCCTGCACTGTTAATATGACCGTGTCGCCCGCACTGTTTAGTGCCGCATTGATTAGAGCACCGATTATATTATTTTCATTTTGCTCGTTTAAATAATTCTTAAGAAAACATTTTTCATTGTGTGAGAGTGATTCAAACCAACTGCGTGTGGTGGGATTATCGTGTGTGCCCAGATAAACTACACAGTTATTTTTATAATTCTGGGGGAGATAGGGGTTATTATAATCGCCGCTAAATCCAAATTGCATTATTTTCATACCGGGAAATCCTGTATATTCAAGCAAACTTTCAACCTCAGGGGTAATGTGTCCCAAATCTTCTGCTATTATGGGCAAATTTTCCCCAAAACATTTTCTTATTTCATCAAAAAAGTGTCTGCCTGGCCCTTTTTCCCAGTGCCCGTTTCTGGCGTCGGGACTGCCAAATGGAATAGCAAAGTAAGACTCAAAAGCCCTAAAATGGTCAATACGAACAACGTCGTACATTTTAAGACATTTATCAAGTCGCTTTTTCCAAAAGGAGAAACCATCGTTTTTCATTTTCGTCCAGTTATAAAGTGGGTTTCCCCAAAGCTGTCCGCTAGGGACAAAACTATCAGGGGGACAACCTGCAACAAGGGTTGGATTTAAATTTTCATCCAATAAAAACTGTGATGGAGATGACCATACATCCGCGCTGTCAAAAGACGTATAAATCGGTATATCACCAATAATTTTTATGCCCTTGAAGTTTGCATAGTTTTTAAGCTCTCTGTACTGTTTAAAAAATTCATATTGAATGAAAAATTGAAATTCTATTTCTAATGCATATTCCTGACGTATTTTTTCTATCGCAGATTCGTTTCTATGCTTTAAATCTTCACTAAAATTGTACCATGGTATACCACCGTTTTTTGATTTTAAAGCCATAAAGAGTGCAAAGTCTAAAAGCCAGTGCTTTTCTGAGTTAAAGAAATTTTCGTAGTCATTATTTTTAGTGAAACGGGAAAAAGCAATCTTTAAAACTGTGTATCTGTTATTATAAAGTTTAGAATAATCTATATAGTTTGGGTCGTTTCCAAAATCAAAACCTTCAATTTCACTTTTTTCAAGTAGACCCTCTTTTTTGAGTAATTCAAGGTCTATAAAATAAGGATTACCTGCAAAGGAAGAGTAAGACTGATAGGGTGAATCACCGTAGCTAGTAGGCCCTAAGGGTAAAATTTGCCAGTATTTTTGTCCCGAATTCGATAAAAAATCTATAAACTTATATGCTTCGTTACCTAACGTACCGATACCGTAGTTTTCGGGTAAAGAAAAAACGGGCATTAAAATTCCGGATGCTCTCAAAAAACCACTCCTAAATTAAATTTAAAGTAACAGTTAAAAAACAAGGTCGGGCAGAAAATCCACCCGACCGAGGTCAGCTTTATAGGATTTAGGTTTTATTTTATTATTCCTATAAAGCCAACCTAAGTATGACTAAAAAGGAAAAATATTTAATAAAACCGTGTACCTCACAAACGCAAGAAATTTTCGCTGACAGTAGTATTATTGTCAAAAAAATTAAAAATCTTATTGGGAAAATATGTAAAAAGCGCCACAAAGTTTTTGCGGCGCTTAAACCTTATACTAGTGTTTGAATTTCAAGTTTGACCAGAGTATTATAATTATTTGGCTGGGAACCCCTAAAATAAATACAAGCCAAAGGTTAATTCCAAAAGCCAAAAATGAAACATATACTGAAGCTAAAACAGACCATAAAAGAAGCGAAATTATAAGAAAGTTTCTTTTATAGCTGAACCAAATAGCATTAAAAATGAGCCAAATAACAAATGATAGGGGAATTGCATAAACAAAAGAGAGCCAAAAAACGTTTATTTTGGAAAGGGAAACTGCAAACATATAAACAATAGCAGCTACAAGCCAAACCAGTAGAATGCACATGCCCGTTATAAAGCCGTGGTTTCTGACCATACCTTTTCTATGTAACATAATTGCTTTTTTTCGGTCGTTGCCCGAATGAACAAAATAGTCAAGGGTTACGTCAAAAATATCTGCAATTTGTTTTAGAACAGTTACGTCGGGTATTGATTCCCCGCGCTCCCATTTTGAAACTGCCTTGTCGGAATAATTGAGCTTTTCAGCAAGTTCTAATTGAGTGATGCCCTTAGCTGTTCTTAAATCTGTAATATTTTTTGCTATAATCTTTTTTAAATCTTCCATTTCTTGACCTCGTGCTAAATAAAAACGTACTAAAGTTTTATTTTTTAAAAGTATACCATATACGCCTAAAAAAATCAATAGTAGTGTAAAAAGTCCTTTAAAATAGACGATTCTACATATGCTTCTACTGTGAGTAGAGAAGAATTTTTTTGGCTCTACTATACAAAAACCAGAAGTTTAGTTTAAAAACTTTTAAGTAGGTTGATAATAAGTGTAGACCAATGTATATTGATAGTGCGCAAACGCAAAAGGAGATGTTTTTTATGGGCAATTACATTATTATGACAGATACGGGTTGTGATATCAGCGCCGAGACACTTAATAAATGGGGAGTAAAATATACTGAACTTTCCTTTCAGTTTACGGGTGAAGAAAAAGCATACAAAAGCTTTGAACTAGACACAAAGTCATTTTACGAACGTATGCGAAAAGGAGAGGTGGCAAAAACCTCAGCTATTAATATAGATACCTTTAAAGACGCCTTTGAAACCGAGTTTGAAAAAGGTAACGACATTTTATATCTTGGATTTTCAAGTGGTCTAAGCGGTACTTATAATGCATCAAGAATTGCTGCCGAGGAACTTAGTGAAAAATTTCCCAATAGAAAGATTATTACAGTTGATACACTTTCGGCTTCGACAGGTTTTGGACTATTACTCTTTTTAACCGTAGAAGAAAAAAATAAGGGCGCAGATATTTATGCGGCGGCAGAGTTTGCAGAAAAAACAAAGCTTAGTATTTGCCATTGGTTTACTGTGGATGACCTTGTATATTTAAAGCGTGGAGGCAGAATTAGCTCGGCAACTGCCTTGGTTGGTGCAGTTTTAGGTATAAAGCCCGTTTTGCATATGGATAATAAAGGACACCTTGTCAGTATTTCTAAGGTGCGTGGCAGAAAAGCGGCCATTAAGGCACTTGCTGACAAAATTGGCGAGCTTGCTCTGGACTGTAACCAAGGACCGATTTTCCTATCACATGCCGACTGTTTGGAGGATGCCGAATATATAAAGAAGCTTATCTTCGAAACCTATGGGGTAAGAGTTGGGATTGTGTCTGATATAGGACCGGTTATTGGTGCTCATTCTGGCCCCGGTACTTTAGCTGTCTTCTTTAAGGGAAAGGAAAGGTAGGACATTGGGTAAAAGAACTAATCTGGCCAGCAGAAGTTTGCCGTCTTATACAAAAGGTGAAGAAATATTTAATATGGTAACACATATTGTCGGCGGTGCTATGGGTGTATTAGGGCTTGTTTACCTCATCATTTTATCTGCACTTAAAAAAGACTCTTGGGGAATCGTTGGTAGCGCAATTTACGGCTCATCTTTGATAGCCCTATATACAATGTCAAGCGTTTACCATGGACTTAAAGAATCTACCGCAAAAAAGGTAATGCAGGTAATGGACCACTGTACAATATTTTTTCTGATAGCAGGAACCTATACTCCCATTTTACTTAGTGCTATACGGCGCGTTTCTCCCGCTTGGGCTTGGAGTATTTTTGGAATTGTTTGGGGATTTGCGGTACTGGGCATTGTGCTTAATGCCATTGACCTTAGAAGATATGCTAAATTTTCAATGATTTGTTATATAGGTATGGGATGGTGCATTATACTCGCGGGAAAGGTGGCACTTAGAGCTATACCGTTTAATGGTTTTGCCTATCTTTTGTTTGGCGGAATTGCTTATACTATAGGAGCAGTTTTTTACATTTTGGGAGTTAAACATAAATATATACATTCAGTTTTTCATATTTTTGTTGTGCTTGGAAGCCTGCTTCAGTTTCTAAGTATTGCGGGATATATTATTTAGTTTTTAAGGTAGGAACAAAGCTTTCCTACCTTATTTTTGTTTCTTGTAATAGTTAAGGCCTAATTTTTTGCACTTTGTACAATTTTCACCTTAAAAATATGATTTTTTGTACTTTGACTTTGTTGACAAAGAAAATGCCGTATGATATAATTTTTAAAATAAAATGATGATATAAATTGGAGGAATTTAAATGGCAACCTTTATTAACGAACCCTCACATACCTTTAACGAATATTTGCTTATTCCGGGCTACTCATCTAGTGAGTGCTTGCCTGCAAATGTATCTCTTAAAACTCCGCTTGTCAGGTTTAAAAAGGGCGAAGAGTCAGCTATTACTATGAATATTCCTCTTGTTTCTGCCATAATGCAGTCGGTTTCGGGGGATAGACTTGCCGTTGCCCTTGCTACCGAAGGCGGCGTTTCTTTTATATATGGTTCTCAGTCCATTGAAGATGAGGCCGCAATGGTTAAGCGTGCAAAAAATTATAAAGCGGGCTTTGCAAAGAGTGATTCTAATGTTTCTCCAAATTCTACAATGGCAGATGTTGTTGCCCTTAAAGAAAAAACAGGCCACTCCACCGTCGCAGTTACCGAGGACGGCACTGCCGATGGTAAGCTTGTGGGTATTGTTACAGGTCGCGATTATCGTGTTAGCCGTATGGACCCTGCCACAAAGGTTTCTGAGTTTATGACTCCTTTTGACAAGCTTATCTGGGCTAAAGAGGGTACAACCCTCAAGGAAGCCAATGATATTATTTGGGATAACAAACTTAATTCTCTACCCATTATTGATGACGAAGGTAAACTTTGCTATTTTGTTTTCCGTAAGGATTATGACACGCATAAGCAAAACCCCAACGAACTTTTGGATGCATCTAAGCGCTACGTTGTTGGCGCAGGTATTAATACCCGCGATTATGCGGAACGTATTCCCGCACTTTTAGAAGCCGGCGCAGACGTGCTTTGTATCGATTCCTCCGAGGGCTTTTCAGAGTGGCAGGAGCGTACCATTAAATGGGTAAGAGATAATTATGGCGACAGTGTTAAAATCGGTGCAGGTAACGTAGTAGATGCTGAGGGATTTAGGTTCCTTGCTGACTGCGGCGCCGACTTTGTTAAGGTTGGCATTGGCGGCGGTTCTATTTGTATTACCCGCGAAACAAAGGGTATTGGCCGTGGACAGGCAACTGCACTTATTGAGGTTTGTAAGGCAAGGGATGAATACTTTAAGGAAAAGGGTATCTATGTTCCCGTTTGTTCCGACGGCGGTATTGTTTACGACCATCATATTACATTAGCTCTCGCTATGGGCGCAGATTTCATTATGCTGGGACGCTATTTTGCCCGCTTCGATGAAAGCCCTACAAACAAGGTTAGCATCGGCGGTACTTATTATAAAGAGTATTGGGGCGAGGGTTCTAACCGCGCAACAAACTGGCAACGCTATGACCTTGGCGGAGATAAGAAGCTTTCCTTTGTAGAGGGTGTTGATTCCTACGTTCCTTATGCAGGCAAGCTTAAAGATAATGTAGCACTTACACTCAGCAAGGTGAAATCTACAATGTGTAACTGCGGCGCGTTATCTATTTCAGAACTTCAGAAAAAAGCAAAGCTTACTCTTGTTTCTGCAACAAGTATCGTTGAGGGTGGTGCACACGACGTTATTCAAAAGGAAAAAAGCACTGCAATTAAATAATTTGTGTTAATTTTAATACCAACCGTTTTTTAAGGCGTTTTTGCATTTAAGACGGTTGGTATTTTTATTTTGCATTTGACTATTTTGTATTATAATGGTAAAATTATTATATAATTTCAAAATATTGGTAGGCAGTTACTTTTTATATATTTTTAAGTTTAAAGGAGTATCTCAGTGAAAACTAAAACTTTTAAGATAAATGGTATGCACTGTGCGGCCTGTTCCGCCTCGGTTGAAAGGGTTATTTCTCGCCTTAATGGCGTAGAGCAGTGCAGTGTTAATTTAATTACAGAAAAGATGACCGTTACCTTTGAGCCAAAGTCAGCTTCCTTTGATGATTTTAAAAGGGTTATAGAAAAAGCAGGTTTTGGCATTGAAAATATAGAAAAGGAAAATGCCGCAAAGAGTGATAAAAGTCCCGTTTTGCTTTTAATTTCAGGAATATTCTGTGCTATACTTTTATACGTTTCAATGGGACAAATGTTCTTTGAAAATCTACCAATTTTTCACTTTGCACATATAAATGATAATCCTTTTGGTTTTGCATTAACACAGCTTATTCTTTGTTTGCCTACTATTTTTATTGGCAGAAAACTCCTTATAAGAGGATTTTTCTTGCTTTTAAAGGCAAAACCCAATATGGATAGTTTGGTGGCCTTGGGAAGCACCGCCTCTTTTATATATAGCGTTTACATGATGTTTACGGTGGACAAAAATCCGCATGCCGTACACAGTCTTTATTTCGAGTCGGTTGCCGTAGTAATTACCCTTATAATGCTTGGTAAGTATTTTGAACAAAAGAGCAAAAATAAAACCAAGGATGCCATAAAAAAACTAATGGAGCTAACCCCTGATATTTCCTATGTTTTAAGGGGAGAAAAGGTCGTTGAGGTCCCTACACGTCTTGTCAAAATTGGGGAAATAATAGAAGTTAAGGCAGGAGAAAAAATACCTCTTGATGGCAAAATTATTAAAGGCAAAACCAAAGTGGACGAGTCTATGCTAACTGGAGAAAGTATGCCCATAACCAAAAACATTGATAATTATGTAACAGGTGGCTCTTTAAATATTAACGGTACTATTTTAGTTTCAGTTACCAAAGTTGGAAAAGATACTACGCTTTCTAAAATAATTGAATTTGTTGAAAACGCTCAGACAAAAAAAGCGCCCATTTCACGTATTGCAGATAAGGTTTCAAGTGTTTTCGTACCCGCAGTTATGCTAATAGCAATTATTTCTGCGGCCATTTGGTATATTGTAACAAAGGATTTGTCCCTTTCTGTTAAAATTTTTACAAGTGTTTTGGTAATTGCTTGCCCTTGTGCTTTAGGCCTTGCAACACCTACTGCAATTATGGTGGGAACAGGCCTTGGCGCTCAAAACGGTATTTTAATTAAAAACGGTGAGGCGCTGGAAATTACTCATAAAACAAGGGTTGCAGTTTTTGATAAAACGGGTACCATAACTAATGGTAAACCTACAGTAACAGATGTTTTTTCAAATAATAAGGAAAGAATGATGGAGCTTGCCGCAGTGGCTGAAGCCACCTCTAATCACCCTATAGCTACTGCAGTTATGGAATATTTTAAAGATAAAGGTATTGCAAAAAAGGCTGACCTTAGCGAAAATATTGCTGGTAAGGGTATAAAGTGTATAGTAGATAATAGGGTACTACTTTTGGGCAAGGAAGAGCTTTTAAATGAAAAAGGTATTTTAATTTCTGACTACCAAGAAAAAGCGCTTACCTTGGAGGAACAAGGTAAAACCGTAATTTACGTTTCATTTGATGGCACCCTGTTGGGCATTTTCGCGGTTTCAGATGCGCCTAGGGAAAACGCTGTTGCCGCTATTTTCGGTCTTAAAAAGCTTGGAATTAAAACTGTGCTTCTTTCGGGCGATAACCAAAAAACGGTTGAATATATAGGAAAAATGGTAGGTATGGACGAAATTTATGCTAACGTTTTACCAAACCAAAAGGCGGATATTATTTTAAAATTAAAGAAAACTTATGGAAACGTAATGATGGTGGGGGACGGAATTAATGATGCACCTGCCCTCACTGCTGCTGATATTGGTTGTGCCATAGGGTCGGGAAGCGATATTGCTATGGAGTCAGCCGACATTGTTTTAATGAAAAGCGAGCCAACCGACGTTTTTAAGGCGGTGCGCCTTAGCCAGTTAACTATTAAAACAATAAAACAAAATCTTTTTTGGGCTTTTTGTTATAACGTTCTTTGTATCCCAATTGCGGCAGGTTTGCTTTATGCATTTGGCGGACCGCTTCTTAGTCCTATGCTTGCTGGGTTTGCTATGTCGCTCAGTTCCGTTTCGGTTGTTAGTAATGCCTTGCGACTTAGATTAAAAAAGCTTAATTAACTATAATTTGTGAGGTAAAAATATGGAAAAGAAAATTTTAGTATCTGATATGCACTGTGAACACTGTGTTAAAAGAATAAGTTATGCGCTTGATCAAGTTAATATCAAGCACGAAATTGATTTAAAGGCGCAGACTGTAACCGTTTTTTGTGAGGACAGTCAATTTAAAGAAGCATTTAATGAAATTTATGACCTTGGATTTACACCAAAGGAAGTTTAAATGTTTATCTTTATTTTTAAAATAAAGTAGGTGACTTTTATGATAGAAGTTTTAAGAGGAATTTTTATACCGCTTATCGGCACTGTGCTTGGTTCCGGCGCTGTTTTTGTCTTCAAAAAAGGAATGAAACCATCAGTACAGCGTGGTTTTTCGGGATTTGCAGCGGGAGTTATGGTTGCGGCGGCGGTTTGGAGTCTTATTATTCCGTCTATAGAACAGGCGGAAAATTTAGGCGTACTTGCCTTTATTCCCGTAATTATTGGAGTTTGGGTCGGCTTTTTGTTTTTAATGCTGCTCGACAAGCTTATTCCACACATTCACGGAACCGATCATGAGGGTCCTAAGAGCAATTTAAAACGCTCTACAAAGATGATTTTGGCTGTTGCACTTCATAACCTACCTGAAGGCATGGCGGTAGGTGTTGCACTTGCAGGGCTTTTATACGGCGAAAATACAATTTCCGCGGCCACTACATTGGCTTTGTCTATTGGTATTGCCATACAAAATTTCCCTGAAGGCGCTATTATTTCTGTGCCCCTACACAGTGAGGGCATGAGTAGAAAAAAGGCCTTTTTGTGTGGTGCTATTTCGGGCGCAGTAGAGCCACTTGGCGCTGTGCTAACACTTTTACTTGCATCTGTTTTAGTGCCAACGTTACCTTATTTTTTAAGTTTTGCCGCCGGTGCAATGCTTTACGTAGTGGTAGAGGAACTTATCCCCGAAATGACAGGGGAGGAACATTCCCACACTGGTACTGCCTTTTTCTTTATCGGTTTTTC
>JAZQSV010000047.1:0-12295 GCA_045630265.1 Acutalibacteraceae bacterium | reverse complement strand
AATCTATTGACTTTTTTGCCGTTTACATATATTATATGATATATGTTTATGCATCTGTGCTTTGAATGAAATTAGTTTCATAAAGCGGCTTCAAGTTATATTGCCGTAGTTCCTGATTTTTTCAAGAGAACTATGAAAAACCCTTTGCGGAGGGCATTTAACAAAGAAACCGCGGGTATCGCGCAGAACTTTACAAGTTTTCGCGGCACTTTGTGTCCGCAAAGGGGGATGCTAAGTTGACAAACGACATTATTGTAGAGCTTAAAAACATTTCTGTCACTTTCGATGAGGAGAAAATTCTGGATAAAATTAATCTCAGAATTAAAGACAAAGAGTTTGTAACACTGCTTGGACCTTCGGGTTGCGGCAAAACCACAACACTCCGCGCCATTGCGGGCTTTGTTTCTCCAAGCGAGGGTGATATTTTGTTTGATGGGCAGGTTGTAAACGACCTTCCCGCCCACAAAAGGCAGGTTAACACAATATTCCAGCGCTATGCTCTTTTCCCTCACCTTAACGTTTTTGAAAATGTTGCTTTCGGTCTTAGGGTTAAAAAGACTCCCGAAAACGAGGTTAAGGATAGGGTTGCCGAAATACTAAAGCTTGTTAACCTTTCGGGCTATGAAAAGCGTAATATTGAAAAACTTTCGGGCGGTCAGCAACAGCGTGTTGCTATTGCCAGAGCTATTATAAACCATCCAAAGGTGCTTCTTTTGGATGAGCCACTTGCCGCGCTTGATTTGAAGCTTCGCAAGGACATGCAGGTTGAGCTTAAAAACATTCAAAAATCTCTTGGTATAACCTTTATTTTTGTTACTCACGACCAAGAGGAAGCCCTTTCTATGTCTGACACCGTTGTTGTTATGAACGAGGGCGTTATTCAGCAAATAGGCACTCCGCAGGACATTTATAACGAGCCCGAAAACGCCTTTGTTGCCGACTTTATAGGTGAAAGTAATATTCTGGACGGCGTTATGAAAAAAGACTTTTTAACCTCCTTTTCGGGCAAGGATTTCACCTGTCTTGACAAGGGCTTTAATGAAAACGAGCACGTTGACGTAGTTGTACGTCCTGAGGACGTTGATATTGTGCCCCCTGCAAAGGGTATGCTGACGGGTACTGTAACCTCGGTTACCTTCCTTGGCGTTCACTACGAAATTATTGTTGACATTGGCGGCTTTAAGTGGATGATTCAAACCACCGATGAGCAAAAGGTTGGCGATAAGGTTGGTCTTTACATTGAACCGGATGCCATTCACGTTATGAAAAAATCTAAATATTCGGGTATGTACGGTGACTACAGCACCTTCAGTGATGAGATTGAGCACCTTTCCGATATTGGGGAGGATGAAAATTGAAGAAAAAACCTACCCTTACAAATAAACTGATTTCGGCACCATACCTTGTTTGGTCGGCAATTTTCATAATTGTACCACTCTTTATGGTTTGCTACTATGCCTTTACCGATAAAACGGGCGCCTTTACATTTGATAACATAACCTCCCTTACCCGCTACGCCAAAACCTTTGGCATTTCACTTTTATATGCACTTGAGGCAACCATTATATGTCTTATTATTGCCTATCCCTTAGCTTATTTTATGTCCAATATGAAATCGGGCGCTAAGAGAATGCTCAGTATGCTTATAATGCTTCCTATGTGGATGAACTTTCTTATAAGAACATATTCCTGGATTACCATTTTGGCAAGAACAGGTATTATAAATACGGTGCTTGGCAAAATTGGTCTTGGACCTTTTCGCCTTATAAACACTCCTGCGGCAGTTATTTTGGGTATGGTATATAACTTTTTACCCTATATGATTTTGCCCATTTACACCGTTATGGTGAAAATTGATAAATCTCTTTTGGAAGCGGCGGCCGACCTTGGCTCCTCCCCCATTTCCCGCCTACGCAGGGTTATAATTCCCCTTAGTATGCCGGGCGTTATTTCGGGAATTACTATGGTATTTGTCCCAAGTGTCAGTACCTTCTACATATCCCAAAAGCTGGGCGGCGGAAAGACAATGCTTATAGGTGACGTTATTGAAATGCAGTTCCAGTCCTCCTATAACTATAACCTTGGTGCGGCGATTTCACTTGTTCTTATGATACTTATTCTTATAAGTCTTGCCATTATGAACAAATTTGCCGACGACGATGACGGAGGTATTTTAATATGAAAACTATCTCCCGTATTTACACCGCTTTGGTACTGATTTTCCTTTATGCTCCCATTGCGGTTATGATTGTTTTTTCCTTTAACAGTGCAAGAAGCACCTCGCACTTCGGCGGTTTTTCACTTCAGTGGTACGGCGAACTGCTACACGACAGTTCCACCATTGACGCCCTTAAAAACACCCTTATTTTAGCGGTGCTTTCTTCAGTTATTGCAACAGTTTTCGGAACGCTTAGTGCGGTGGGTATTTATGGAATGAAATCCAAATGGGCACGTTCTATGACCATGACAGTTACCAACGTTCCTATGATGAATCCGGACATTGTTACCGGTATTTCACTTATGCTTTTGTTTGTTTTTGTGGGCACATTTGTGGGAAGCAAGAATTCCCTTGGCTTTGGTACAATGCTTATAGCCCACGTAACCTTTAACCTACCGTACGTTATTTTGTCGGTACTTCCCAAACTAAAACAAACCGATAATAATCTTTCCGAGGCGGCCAGAGATTTGGGCTGCACACCGCTACAGGCGTTTTTTAAGGTTATACTACCCTCTATTATGCCGGGTGTTGTTACTGGACTTATGATGGCCTTTACACTTTCTCTTGATGATTTTGTAATAAGCTATTTTACAACAGGCCCTAACTTTCAAACCCTACCGATTAAGATTTTCTCAATGACCAAGCGTAGGGTTACCCCCGATATGTATGCTCTTTCAACCCTAATGTTTCTATCAGTTTTAATTCTCCTTATACTTATTAATGTAGCGCAGTCCCGCGCCGAAAAGAAAAAGGAGGCAAAGATATGAAAAGTATAAATTTCAAAAAGCTTGCCTGCCTTTTACTTTCCCTTTTTATTTTACTTTTCAGTGTAGGATGCGAGGGTGAGGATTTAGGTGAAGAAGCGGCAGACTATGAACTGGAGCTAGAAGGCAATTACGACTTCGAGGCACTCAAGGGTACCACAATAAACGTTTTTAACTGGGGCGAATATATCCCCGACGGTACCGAGGGTTCAATGGATATAAACAAAAAATTTACCGAGCTTACCGGCATTAAGGTTAACTACACCACCTACGAAAATAACGAGGCAATGTATGCCAAACTTAAAAGCGGCGGTGTGTCCTACGATATTATTATCCCCTCGGACTATATGATACAGCGTCTTGCTAAGGAAGATATGCTGGAGAAAATTGATACAAGCGTCCTTTCCAACTACAAGTACATTGACTCTAAATATAAGGACCTTTATTTTGACCCCACGAATGAATATTCCGTTCCCTACTGCGTAGGTATGGTAGGCCTTATTTACAATAGTGCGATGATAGACGAAAAGCCCGATAGTTGGAATACTATGTGGGACCCAAAGTATAACGATGATATTTTAACCTTTAACAATCCAAGAGATGCTTTTGCTATTGCACAGTTACTCCTTGGCCAAGACCTAAATAGCACCGACAAAAAAACTTGGGACAAGGCGGCCAACAAGCTAATAGAGCAAAAGAAAATTTTGCAGTCCTACGTTATGGACGAGATTTTTCAAAAAATGGAGGATGGCGATGCTGCTATTGCCCCCTACTATGCGGGCGACTTTCTGCTAATGCAGGAGAACAACCCCGACTTGGAGTTTGTTTATCCCAAAGAGGGTACCAACATTTTCGTAGACTCTATTTGCATACCTAAGGGTGCAAGGAACTACGACGCCGCAATGCTTTACATTAACTTCCTTTTAGAACCCGACGTGGCCTTGGAGATCGCAGAATATATTTACTATGCCTCACCCAATACATCGGTTTTGAACAATGAAGATTACTCCCTTAAAGACAACGAATACCTATACCCTGAGGTTTATCCCAAGGTGCAGTATTTCCACGATATTGACGCAGATATCAGAACATACTACGAATACCTTTGGGAATCGGTAAAGCTTGCATATGCTAGATAAAATAAAAATACCGTTGCGGTTTTAAAACCACAACGGTATTTTTATTTTTTATAATAAATTTAAATCACTTGAAATTTTGTGCAGATACTTTTTAAGAAGATGTATGCAGTCCCTTTTACTTGCAACCCCTCTTACAACATCCTCGGCAAGTGCCCTACAGGTGGGCGCACCGCATGAGCCGCAATCAAGACCGGGAAGCTCTTCTAAAAGCGCATCAATTTTAGCCATAAGCTCCAAGCTTTCCTTGGTGTTTGAGCCAAGACGGAAAACCGGCATAAACTCAATTTCATTTTCCCAAAAAACATTTTCGGGCACCTTGCCGTCCAAATGAGCTCTTGCAACCGGCATATATTTTCTAAGCTGTGTTAGTTTAGTTTTGGCAATATAGGGGTTTTCAACCTGCAAAACACCGCCAACGCAACCGCCGATACAAGAGTTAAGCTCAACAAAATCAAGACCTGTGATTTTGCCGTCCTCCAAATCCTCCAAAACCTTTATAACGTTTTCAATACCGTCGGCCGCTATGTAGTCATCAATTAAAAGACCGCTTACCTCACCGCCGCTTTTTCCCCAGCTAACGCCTATGCGCCCTGCTCTTTTAAGCTCGCTATCACCCGCATCGGCCTCATCCATAAAGGGAAGCAGTTTGGTGTAAACCTTCTTTATTGCAAGCACCCTATCGATTTCGCTTTTAGCTATACCCAAAGGATTGTTCACAGCAGTTATTTTTGCAGGACAAGGGCTAATGAAGAAAACGCCGATATCCTCGCGCTTTAACCCTGTTTTTTTCATCGCCTCTTTTACCGCCAAAGATGCCGCAAGGTCGGCAGGGGTAATTATAGGAAGTAGTTTTTCAATAAGGGCTGGAAACCTTACCCTTATAAGCCGAACAATTGAAGGACAAGCAGTACTGATATAGGGCTTACCCTCGGGATGCTTTTCTATGTAATCTCGGGTGAGTTCCGAAACCATTTCGGCTGCCGCCGCAACCTCAAATACGTCGTCAAAGCCCATTTTAAGAAGTGCTTTAAGAACAATACTTGTATCGGTTACGTTATTGAACTGGGCATAAAAAGAGGGCGCAGGAAGAGCAATTTTATATTTAAAGTCTTCCATTGTGTCTATTGCATCGTACTTTGTTTTCTTGGCGTGGTGAGGACAAACTCTTACACATTCACCGCAGTCAATACAGAATTCCTTAATAATATGTGCCTTGCCACCCCTAACCCTTATAGCACCGGTGGGGCAACGCTTAATACAGTTAATACAACCCTTGCACTTTTCGGGGTCAAGGTAAACCGAATGAACAAATTCGGACATTTTGCCACCTCCCAGGGTATGTCACTCTCACTAAAGCTTTACTTTCATATAAATTGTGGTACCTTTGCCAAGCTCAGTTTCAATTCTCATTTCATCGGTATATTTTTTCATATTTGGAAGACCCATACCCGCTCCAAAGCCAAGAGAACGGATATTTTCGCTGGCAGTTGAATAACCGGCAGTCATTGCCTTTTCCACATCGGCAATACCGGGGCCCTCATCCTTAAGGACCATATTTATCTCCTCAGGGGAAATTTCCACAAATATTTCGCCGCCCCCCGCGTGAATTACAAGGTTAATCTCACCCTCGTAAAGGGCAATAGCAACCTTTCTTACAACGTTGGGGTCAATACCGATTTGGCGTAGCTTGGATTTAACCTTGGCCGATGCCTCGCCTGCCCTTGTAAAGTCCTCGCCCGATACCTCAAAATGCAGTTTCATTGCAGCGCCCATTATTTAGCGCCTCCTCTGAGACCCGCCTCATATAGCTTGCCGCAAGCAGAGAACATTCTTTGCTCGGTGGCCATTAAAACGATGCCATATTCATGTGCAAGCTCTATCATTGTATCATCAGGTCTTTTACCGCGCACAAAACAAATACAAACCATATCCATCATTTCGGCGGTACGAATAACCTGAGAGTTGCAAAGACCGGTAATTAGCACAGACTGGTCCTTGACAAAGGCCAAAACGTCACTCATCATATCAGAGCCGCAAGCGGTATGAACCTCTTTTTCTAAGAATTCCTCACCGCAAATAACTGTTGCGGAAAGAATGTTTTTTACATCCAATATTGTCACAAAATACACCTCTTCGCTTTTAGTATATTTTAATTATACCAAATATACCGACCTTTTTCAACCACAATTTAAAAGCAAAAGCGGTCGGCACCAATAAGTGTCGACCGCCCAAAATTTATCTATCTAAATTAAATTTTTCACCTGTGCCGTATTTTTCATATACGTAGTCAATATCCTTATCGCCCCTACCCGAAAGGCAAACCAAAATTGAGCCGCTGCTGTGCTCTTTAGCATATTTAATTGCATAGGCAAGTGCGTGTGCGCTTTCAATAGCAGGAATTATACCCTCATACCTACAAAGAAGGAAGAACGCCTCCATTGCCTCATCATCGGTGGCGGTTACGTAATTTACCCTTTTAGCATCCCTTAAATATGCATGTTCGGGACCAACTCCTGGGTAGTCAAGGCCACTTGCTATAGAGTAAACTGGTAGTGCCTCGCCCTTTTCATCCTGCAAAAGGTAACTGTCAAAGCCGTGAAGACGTCCCTTGGTGCCAAACTGCATTGTTGCCGCGTGATCACCTACTGCACTACCCTTACCTAGTGGCTCTACGCCATAAATTTCAACAGGGTCGGCAAGGAAAGGAGTAAACATTCCAAGCGAGTTAGAGCCGCCGCCTACACAGGCGCAAACAGCATCAGGCATAATGCCGGTCATACTAAGAAATTGCTCTCTTGCCTCTATACCTATAACCGACTGAAAATCTCTAACCATCTTTGGAAAAGGATGGGGGCCAAGCGCCGAGCCAATACAGTAAATGGCATCCTTATATTCATTAAGATATGCTTCAAAGGCAGCGTCAACCGCTTCCTTTAATGTTTTAAGACCCTTAGTTACGGGGATAACGTTTGCGCCAAGCATTTTCATACGGATAACGTTGGGGTGTTGTTTTTCAATATCCACTTCACCCATATAAATATCACATTCCATACCAAAGTATGCGGCAGCAGTTGCAAGGGCAACACCGTGTTGTCCTGCACCCGTTTCGGCAATAAGCTTTTTCTTGCCCATATATTTAGCTAGTAAGCCCTCACCCATACAGTGATTTAGTTTATGTGCGCCGGTATGGTTTAAATCCTCGCGCTTTAAATAAATTTGGCAATTACCAAAAAGTTTTGAAAGTCGCTCGCAGTGGTAAACCGGTGTGGGTCTGCCCTGAAATTCTTTTCTTATTCTTCTAAGCTCGTTTATAAACTGGGCCGAATGGCAAATAGCCTCATAAGCGTCGCTTGCTTCTTTAAATGCGGGCTCCAGCTCCTGTGGAAGATAAGCACCGCCATACTCCCCAAAATAGCCCATTTCGTCGGGGAATTCCTTTAAATAATTATCAAAATCCTTATATTTATTCATAACATAAATCTCCCATGTATGTATTTTAAAAGCTAATTTAAAATTTTACCTCGCCATCGTATAAGTCCCATAAATAAAGCTCCTTTATAAAAAACAAACTCCCGCCCCAACAATGGGACAAGAGTTAAAATTCCTGCGGTACCACCCAAATTCATTCAAAACAGAATGCACCTTTTCGCATACCTATATATGCGCTCCTTTGTAACGGGCGGAGTCCCCGTCGCACCTACTGAGTTTCCCGTTCGGATTGCCCTCATAAGTCCATTCAAAAAGGGTTTTTTACCACTTTCCACCAAGCGCGGCTCTCTTTTAAAAAACTGACCTTTCCTACTTCTCTTATTCACAGGTTTTATATTTTTAGTTTTTTGTATTATACTACCATTTTATCATTTTGTCAATAAGAAAGCTTTATTCTTTTAAAGTTTCCTTTTTATTTGCATATTCAAGTATAAATATTCTTATAACGGCAACCACCGGCACCGCCAAAATAATACCGGCAAACCCAAAAAGACCGCTACCGATTATTATAGATATAAGCACGTATATTGGCTTTAGCCCCACCGAATTGGAAACCAGCTTTGGCTGAATTATATTTGAATCGAGCTGTTGCACCGCAAGAACTATTACCAAAGCTATTACCGCCTTTATTAAATCCCCCGTAGAAATTAGGGTTATAAAAACAGTAATAATTCCGCCTGTAAGGGCACCAAAATAAGGAACTAAATTACATATTCCCATTAAAACACCAAGCAAAACGGCATAGGGTGTTCCGGCGAGGGAGAATGAAACGGTACAAAGTGCCGCTACAATAGCGCCATCTATGATTTGACTGTAAAGAAAATTGTAAAATACTTTACCCGAACGAAAAATCACTTTTCTTGTAACCAGAGTGATTTTTTGGGGCATAATAAGGCGCATAAGTTGTCCACACACCCGTATAATATCTTCCCTGCCCAAGAGCAGATATACTGAAATAACCACAGACAAAAATACGTCTACAATAATCCCCGCTACCTTCACCATTCCGCCTGCATACCTTTTAAGAGCACTAAAATCAAAGTAGGAGGAAAGCCTTTCAATGTCAAAAACATCGGTTATTTTTTCTATACTAATACCAAAAATCTTGCCGTCCTGCCCCGCCTTTTCTTCTAAAAAATTTAAAAAAGAGTTATAATAATCGGGTAAGGATTCTAAAAAATTTAAGGCGCTTACTATAATTTTAGGGATAATTAAATAAAGTATTACGCCTAGCATTATAAATAACAAAACATAGCACAAAAGTACGGAAAACCCTCTAGCGTATTTTAGCAAAAATTCAGATTTTGCCTTCAAAAAAACTCTTTCCAATTTAAAACTTGGTTTATAAAGCAGCAGAGCGATTACAACCCCTAAAAATATAGGGCTTAAAACCGTTATAAAACTGCCTAGTGCCGCAAAGACACTAGGCAGTTTATCTATTGTTTTGTAGAAAATAATTAAAACTACACCTACCAAAAGAAGTGAAACCCACGACCCGTTTAAAATAGGCAGTTCTCTTTTATTTTCTGAGTTTTTCAAGCGTAATTCCTCCCGAAATTACCTAGTCCTCATCCTTACCGCAACAGCGCTTATACTTTTTACCGCTTCCGCAAGGGCAAAGCGCATTTTTACCTACTGCGCCCTTTCCTCTAACGGTTTTGCTAAGTGTTCCGTCGCCAGAGGTACCATGCTCCTCGGCAACCTTTTCGCGCTTTACGTCCTCCTGCCTTTTAACGCGGGCAGTAATAACCCTTTTTGCAGTTTCGCGGCGTACTGATTCTATCATAGCATCGAACATATCCGAGCCCTCGTTACGGTAGTCAACAACGGGGTTTCTTTGTCCGTACTGACGAAGTCCAATACCCTGTCTGAGCTCATCCATAGCGTCAATATGGTCCATCCAATGCTCGTCAACGGTGCGAAGAAGCATAACCCTCTCCACCTCGCGCATAAGCTCGCTGCCATATTCTTCTTCGCGCCTATCCAGTCCGTCAAATACCTTGTTTAGAAGCATATCTTCAACCTCTTCTATAGAGGTTTCTCCAAGCTCTTTGGTGGTAAAGCGAAGGTCGGTTTCATCGGTAACCCAACCGAGTAGATGATTTCTAAGTCCGTCTAGATCCCAATTGTCATGAACAACGGGGTCTGTAAGATAAGTATTGACAATTTCTCCGATTGTATCCCTTATCATATTACGAACCTTATCTTTTATATCCTCACCGTCAAGAACCTGATTTCTTTGGGTATAGATAAGCTCCCTTTGTTTATTCATAACGTCATCATACTGTAGAATATTTTCACGAATACTAAAGTTTCTTGCCTCTACGCGCGCCTGCGCGCTTTCAATGGAAGAGGAAAGAATTTTAGTTTCAAGCGGCAGATTTTCATCAACCTTCAGGGCATCCATAATGGTGTAAACTCTATCGCCGCCGAAAAGACGCATTAAATCGTCCTCTAAGGATACGTAAAACCTTGTTTCACCTGGGTCTCCCTGACGTCCCGCACGTCCGCGAAGCTGATTATCAATACGTCTGGATTCGTGCCTTTCTGTACCGATAATAAGCAGTCCGCCCGCTTTTTTTACCTTTTCAGCCTCAGGTGCAATTTCTTCCTTAAAAGTCTTTAAAAATTCGGCGTATTCTTTTCTTGCCTTTAAAATATCGGCATTATCTGTATCTGCATAACCTGTGGCTTCAGCAATAATTTCCTCGCTGTACCCGATTTTTCTAAGTTCGGTCCTTGCCATAAATTCGGCGTTACCGCCAAGCATAATATCGGTACCGCGTCCCGCCATATTTGTAGCAATGGTAACGGCATAGGGCTTGCCTGCCTGCGCTACAATTTCGGCCTCTTTTTCGTGGTGCTTGGCATTCAAAACGTTATGCTTAATGCCACTCTTTTTAAGCATACTGCTAAGTAGCTCGGACTTTTCAATAGTAATGGTGCCCACCAAAACGGGCTGACCTTTTTCATGGCTTTCTTTAATTTTTTCTATAACTGCGCCGAACTTTGCTCTTTCGTTTTTATAGATAACATCGTTATCGTCCAACCTTATAACAGGTTTGTTTGTGGGAATTTCAATAACGTCCAAGCTATAGATTTTTTGGAATTCAAGCTCTTCTGTTTTAGCAGTACCAGTCATACCCGAAAGCTTGGAATAAAGTCTGAAGAAATTCTGGAAAGTAATGGTTGCAAGGGTTTTTGATTCATCGGCAATTTTAACCCCTTCCTTGGCTTCGATAGCTTGGTGGAGCCCCTCGTTATACCTTCTTCCGAACATAAGACGGCCTGTAAATTCGTCGACAATTATTACTTCGCCGTCTTTTACAACATAATCAACGTCCCTTCTCATAATACCATAAGCGCGAATGGCCTGATTTATGTGGTGGGCTATTGTCATATTTTCGGCATCGTTTAGGTTTTCAAGTTTAAAGGCCTCCTCAGCCTTTTTAACTCCGCTGGGTGTAAGAGTACAGGTCCTTGCCTTTTCATCTACTACATAGTCGCCATCGTAATTGGTTTCCTCATCGCTTGCTTTATCGTCGGTTTCCTTAACCTTAACCATTTTAAGGGATTTTGCAAAACGATTGGCAGCGGTATAAAGGTCGGTAGATTTATCTCCCTTGCCCGAAATAATAAGGGGAGTTCTTGCCTCGTCAATTAAAATGGAGTCAACCTCATCCACAATGGCGAAGTTGTGTCCTCTTTGTACCTTACGCTCCTTATAAATAACCATATTATCGCGAAGATAATCAAAGCCAAGCTCATTATTGGTGCAGTAGGTAATATCGGTATTATATGCCTGCTTTATCTCTTCATTTGTCATGCCGTGTATAATAAGGCCTACCTTAAGTCCTAAAAAGCTATATAGTTTTCCCATCCACTCAGAGTCACGCTTAGCAAGATAGTCATTAACCGTTACGATATGAACACCCTTGCCCGAAAGTGCATTAAGATAAGCAGGAAGGGTAGCTACAAGAGTTTTACCCTCACCAGTTTTCATTTCGGCAATTCGGCCTTGGTGCAAAACAATACCGCCTAAAATTTGCACAGGAAAATGGCGCATACCAAGTACACGGTCGGCCGCCTCCCTACAAACGGCAAATGCCTCTGGTAAAATGTCATCAAGGGTCTCAAGCCCCTCTAGTCTATTTTTAAATTCAGCAGTTTTTGCTTTAAGCTCGGTGTCGGATAGTGCCCTGTACTCCTCTTCAAAGGACAAAACCTTGTCCCTTATAGGAATAAGGCGCTTGATTTCCTTAGCACTGTAATCGCCAAAAAGCTTTCTTAAAATATTCATATTAAAACCTCTAATCCCAATATATGAAAATTAAAAAACAATTACAAAATAATACATAATATATTATATCAAAAGCTAGGCCAAAAATAAAGTATAATTTGTAAATATTTTACTCTTATTGACTTTTCGGAAAATGGTAGTATAATTAAAATATACTTTTAAAGATTGGACGGATTTTTATGCCTAACTACTATAAAATGAATATTGCAGGTGTAGAACGTAACCTACCCATCTGCCCCATAAATGAAAACCTTTCTATTGGCGCATTTGTTATGTTTGGCGACGTGGAGCTTACGGTGGCCTGTGCAAAAGCGCTTCTTAAAAAGGCGCCCGAGTATGATTATATTGTTACTGCCGAAGCCAAAGGCATCCAAGTCGGAGGCCA
>JAZQSV010000046.1:0-52481 GCA_045630265.1 Acutalibacteraceae bacterium | reverse complement strand
ATAAAGCCTCTTCTTGGCACTTCACTTCCCTCCTTCACATATATGATATCTTAGGTACTCGAGTGACTAACATCCCGTGGCACCAAGCAAAGGCGAAAATATATATTAACGCCGCTGCTTTTGGTACTTGCAGCAGAGGATTTCGTCGTTTTTTAAAAATGCTTACTAAATTACTTAGCGTTGGCCTTAGGCCTCTTTGCGCCGTATTTGGAACGGGACTGCATTCTGTTCGCAACACCTTGTGTATCCAAAGTACCACGAATAATATGGTAACGAACACCAGGCAAGTCCTTAACACGTCCGCCACGAATCAAAACAACGCTATGCTCCTGCAGGTTGTGACCGATACCGGGAATGTAAGCAGAAACTTCAATACCGTTTGAAAGACGTACCCTGGCAATTTTACGAAGCGCAGAGTTAGGCTTTTTAGGTGTTGAGGTTTTAACCGCGGTACAAACGCCACGTTTTTGAGGAGACTCTTGGTCAGTTGGCTTACGCTTCATTGAGTTGTAGCCCTTTAAAAGAGCAGGAGCTTTGGCCTTCTTCACAATTGTTTCGCGACCGTTACGCACTAACTGGTTAAAGGTTGGCATGTTACACCTCCTAATATAAATTTATATAAAGCCATTTGGCTAAATACCTATATAATATAAGGCAAAGTTTCACCTTACTTTGGAGAAAAACAAAACAGGGTCAGGTTGGGAGTGCTGCCTCCCAACCCAACTGAATTTTGTTGTTTTACAGCGGAAAATCACATATTTCCACACAATAACACATTTTACACAAAATCTCTTACTTTGTCAAGAGTTTTTGTGAAATTTGGAACTTTATTCCTCTACGGCGGTATCCTCAGCTACTTCGGAGGTTTCTTCCAAAGCAACCTCTTCCACTACCTCTGCAGGCTCATCAAAGGTTTTTTGCCTTTGTGCTTCAAGTTCTGCTAAAAAGGTCTTGGCGCGGTCATTATAAACCTTCATACCTGTACCTGCAGGAACAAGCTTACCAATAATAACATTTTCCTTAAGACCAAACAACGGGTCGCTCTTTCCTTGAATTGCGGCTTCAGTAAGAACACGTGTAGTTTCCTGGAAGGAAGCGGCAGAAAGGAATGAATCGGTAGCAAGAGATGCCTTTGTAATACCGAGAAGAACAGGTGTGCAGGTAGGTACAACAAGGTCGGTCTCTCCCGCCTTTATGCGGTTTTTAATTTCTTCTTTAGCGGCAATAAAGTCGCTGCGCTCAACCCTAGACAAAGGTAGAAGATCGGTGCTACCTGCATCTGCAACGGTAACCTTGCGCATCATCTGACGGATGATAACCTCGATGTGCTTATCGTTGATATCAACACCCTGTGTACGGTAGGTTGCCTGAATCTGTGCAATAATGTAGTCCTGAACTGCCTCTTCGCCGAGGATTTCAAGAATATCCTGAGGAGCAATAGCGCCATCTACAAGTGCCTGACCCTTCTTGACCACGTCGCCGTCTGTTACGCGAAGGTGTGCGCCTGCGGGGATAACCATATGCTCTTCAACAGGTTCACCCTGTTCGTTAAGGCCGCTAACAATAACAACCTTATTTCTCTTTTCGTCAGAAATAGTAACGGTACCTGCGCACTTACTAAGCACACCTGCACGCTTGGGTCTGCGAGCCTCAAAAAGCTCTTCAACACGGGGAAGACCCTGTGTAATATCTTCGGTAGATGCAATACCACCGGTATGGAAGGTACGCATTGTAAGCTGTGTACCGGGTTCACCGATAGACTGTGCGGCTATAATACCAACTGCCTCACCAACTGTAACGGGCGTTCCGGTTGCAAGGTTAAGACCGTAGCACATTCTACATACACCGTGATGTGAACGGCAGTTAAGGATAGAACGAATCTTAACAAAGCGCTCTTCCTCAGGCTTTTCGGCAAGCTTTGCTTCAATAAGCTCGGCATTTTCTTTGGTAACCATTGTATCACAATCAACCAAAACATTGCCTTTTTCATCCACAAAGTCTTCAAGCAAGTATCTGCCAATTAGACGCTCGGAAATGGGCTCTAAAACGTTGTTGCCCTCTTTAATCTCGCGAACAACAAGGCCTTCTTTGGCGCCGCAGTCGTCGTCACGAACGATAACGTCCTGAGAAACGTCAACCAAACGACGGGTCAGGTAACCCGAGTCGGCAGTACGAAGAGCAGTATCGGCAAGACCTTTACGAGCACCACGTGAAGAAATAAAGTATTCAAGTACGTTTAATCCTTCACGGTAGTTAGCACGAATGGGAACTTCGATAACCTTACCTGCGGTATTGGCAATAAGTCCACGCATACCTGCGAGCTGACGAATCTGGCTCATAGAACCACGGGCGCCCGAATCGGCCATCATAAAGATAGGGTTAAATTCATCAAGGTTGCCCTTAAGTGCGTCAGCAACGTCTTCGGTTGCCTGGTTCCAAATTTCAATAACCTGGCGGCTTCTTTCCTCGTCGCTAAGAAGTCCTCGTTTAAAGAGTACGTTGCACTTAGCAACCTTTTTCTCAGCGTCGGCTAAAATATCGGCCTTTGCGGGAGGAATAACAGCGTCCTGAACGGCAACTGTAATAGCACCCTTGGTGGAATATTTAAAGCCTGTAGCCTTAATGTTATCCAACACGATAGCCGCGTCACTTGTGCCGTGAACTCTGATACAGTCGTCAATAATACGGCCAAGCTTTTTCTTATCAATTTTATTTACGTTACCCTTATTATCAAATACGGGGATTTCCAAGTCAAGCTCATGACCCTCAACGGTACGGTCTACCCTACCAAGGTCCTGAGGAATTGATTTGTTAAAGATAAGGAAACCAACAGTAGCAAAAATTATACGGGAAATATCCTCGCCCTTTTGATTTTTGCCGGTCATACGAACCTTAATAAGACTGTGAAGACCAAGGTTGCCTGTCTGATAAGCCATAATGGCTTCGTCCTCATCCCTGAAGATGCGGTAACGCATTTCACCTGTCTCTTCGTCCTTATAAGGTGCGCCCTTCTCATCATTCTTAACAATAGTGAGATAGTAAGAACCAAGAACCATATCCTGTGTAGGAACGGCAACAGGCTTACCGTCGGAGGGCTTGAGCAGGTTATTAGCAGCAAGCATTAAGAACCTGGCTTCTGCCTGTGCCTCTGCAGAAAGGGGTACGTGAACTGCCATCTGGTCGCCGTCGAAGTCGGCGTTGTATGCGGTACATACAAGGGGATGGAGCTTAAGTGCGCGACCCTCTACAAGTACGGGCTCAAACGCCTGAATACCAAGACGGTGAAGTGTAGGTGCACGGTTTAGAAGTACGGGATGTTCCTTAATAACAACGTCTAAAGCATCCCAAACCTGCGGGTCTGCACGTTCAACCATTTTTCTTGCAGTTTTAATATTATTTACAACGTCGGTCTTAACCAAACGCTTCATAACAAAGGGCTTAAAGAGCTCAAGTGCCATTTCCTTAGGAAGACCGCACTGATACATTTTAAGCTCGGGTCCTACAACGATAACCGAACGGCCGGAATAGTCAACACGCTTACCAAGAAGGTTTTGACGGAAACGACCCTGCTTACCCTTAAGCATATCCGAAAGGGATTTTAAGGGGCGGTTATTAGGACCTGTAACCGGTTTGCCACGGCGACCGTTATCAATAAGTGCGTCAACCGCTTCCTGAAGCATTCTCTTCTCATTACGAACAATAATGTCGGGAGCAGAGAGCTCAAGTAACCTCTTAAGGCGGTTGTTACGGTTAATAACCCTACGATACAAATCGTTAAGGTCAGAGGTCGCAAAGCGTCCGCCATCGAGCTGTACCATAGGACGGATATCGGGCGGAATTACAGGTAAACACTCCAAAATCATCCATTCCGGACGGTTTCCAGAAAGGCGGAATGCATCTAAAACCTCTAAACGCTTTAAGATACGGGCGGCCTTTTGATTACTTGCATTTTCAAGCTCGTTGCGAAGCTCAGCACAGGTTTTCTCAAGGTCAATTTCCTCCAAAAGCTTCTTTATAGCTTCGGCGCCCATTCCTGCCTCAAAGTCATCCTCATACTTTTCTTTGTAATCCCTATACTGTGCTTCGGTTAAAAGTTGCTTTTTCTCTAAAGGTGTACTACCGGGGTCGGTAACAATGTACTGAGAGAAATAAAGCACCTGCTCCAAAACTCTGGGGGTTACATCAAGGGTAAGGCCCAGACGGGAAGGAATTGTTTTGTAGTACCAAATGTGAGAAACAGGGGCAGCAAGCTCAATAATACCCATTCTCTCACGGCGAACCTTTGCACGTGTTACTTCAACACCGCAACGTTCGCAAACCTTGCCCTTATAGCGAATTCTCTTATACTTTCCGCAGTGGCATTCCCAGTCCTTTTGGGGTCCAAAAATCCTTTCGCAGAAAAGACCGCCTGTTTCGGGCTTAAGTGTTCTGTAGTTAATTGTTTCCGGCTTGGTAACCTCACCGTGGGACCAGCTTCTGATTTGTTCAGGAGACGCCAGACCGATTTTTATTGATTCAAACTCTATACAATCCATTATGCGTTCCTCCTAATTACAAATTTTCGTCAGACTCATAGTCTGCATCATCCACTATGTCCTCGCCGTTTTCGTCCTGAAGGCCGTAGCCGTCAAATGTGTCGGCAACGTTTGCTTCATCAAAAGCAATATCATCCTCTGGGAGAGAAACGGGAACAAAATCAATTTCGTCATCATCATAGGTTTGCTTAAGGTCAATCTCATTCTGGTCCTTATCCAGCACCTTAACGTCAATAGCAAGGGACTGAAGTTCTTTAATAAGAACCTTAAAGGACTCGGGGATACCTGCCTCGGGTACGTTTTGACCCTTAACAATGGCTTCATAGGTCTTAACACGTCCTACAACGTCGTCAGACTTAACGGTAAGAATTTCCTGAAGTGTGTAAGCAGCACCATAAGCCTCAAGTGCCCAAACCTCCATCTCACCGAAACGCTGACCACCGAACTGTGCCTTACCGCCAAGAGGCTGCTGAGTAACCAGTGAGTAAGGACCGGTGGAACGGGCGTGAATTTTATCATCAACAAGGTGATGAAGCTTTAGATAATACATATAACCAACGGTAACAGGGTTATCAAACTTTTCACCTGTACGTCCATCATAAAGGGTGAACTTACCGTCAATTTTGCTTTCGTCGGCCTCATAGCCGCTGTCTAACGGCATATCTGCACGGTCAACGTACTCGTCGTGGATGCAGTTTGCCATTTTAAAGCACTCGCGAATGTCCGACTCGTGCGCACCGTCAAATACCGGTGTGCATACCTTCCAGCCAAGGGCTGCGGCGGCATAGCCAAGGTGTACCTCAAGAACCTGTCCGATATTCATACGGGAAGGAACGCCGAGGGGGTTAAGAACGATATCAAGAGGTGTGCCGTCCTTAAGGTAAGGCATATCCTCACTGGGTAGAATTCTGGAAACAACACCCTTATTACCGTGTCGACCTGCCATCTTATCGCCGACAGAAATCTTTCTCTTTTGAGCGATATAGCAGCGAACAACAAGGTTTACGCCGGGGCTAAGCTCTGATGCATTCTCACGAGAGAACACCTTAACGTCCACAACTGTACCGTACTCACCGTGGGGAACACGAAGAGAGGTATCTCTAACTTCCCTTGCCTTTTCACCGAAAATAGCACGGAGAAGTCTTTCTTCAGCAGTAAGCTCGGTTTCGCCCTTAGGTGTAACCTTACCTACTAAGATATCACCTGAACGAACCTCTGCGCCAACACGGATAATACCGCGCTCATCAAGGTCTTTAAGTGCATCCTCACCAACGTTGGGAATGTCGCGGGTGATTTCCTCGGGGCCAAGCTTTGTATCTCTGGCCTCAATTTCAAACTCCTCAATATGAATAGAGGTGTAAACGTCATCACGAACAAGGCGCTCGTTAATAAGAACAGCGTCCTCGTAGTTGTAACCCTCCCAGGTCATAAAGCCGATAAGAGCATTCTTACCAAGACTTATCTCTCCGTTGGAGGTTGCAGGACCGTCGGCAATAACCTCACCCGCTTTAATAACCTGACCCTCACTTACAATGGGTCTTTGGTTAATACAAGTGCCATGGTTAGAGCGAAGGAACTTAATAAGGTTATAATCAACAACATCGCCATCGTTTTGCTTAATGGTAATCTTATCTGCAGATACCCTCTTAACAACACCGTCTGCTTTTGCAAGTACAACAACGCCAGAGTCAACCGCCGCTTTATACTCCATACCGGTACCAACGTAGGGGTTCTCAGTTTTAAGAAGCGGAACTGCCTGCTTCTGCATGTTTGAGCCCATTAGAGCACGGTTGGTATCGTCGTTTTCAAGGAAAGGAATCATAGCGGTTGCAACAGAAACAACCATCTTAGGCGAAACGTCCATAAAGTCGGCGCTTTCCCTATCAACCTCCATAAAGCGGTCGCGGAAACGTGCGTTAACTCTAGGGTTTTTAAAGGTGCCGTCATCATTTAGCGGCTCGTTGGCCTGTGCTACAATGTATGCATCCTCTTCATCTGCAGTCATATAGCATACTTCATCAAGCACCTTGCCGGTCTTTTTATCAACACGGCGGAAGGGTGCCTCAATAAAGCCATATTCATTTATCTTTGCAAAGGTTGCAAGGTAAGAAATAAGACCGATATTAGGACCTTCAGGGGTTTCGATAGGACACATACGACCGTAGTGGCTGTAGTGAACGTCACGAACCTCGAAGCTTGCGCGGTCTCTGGACAAACCACCGGGGCCAAGCGCAGAAAGACGGCGCTTGTGTGTAAGCTCGGATAAGGGGTTTGTTTGGTCCATAAACTGTGAAAGGGGTGAAGAACCAAAGAATTCCTTAATGGCAGCGCTTACGGGACGCGCATTGATAAGAGAAAGAGGAGTTGCGGCTTCAACGTCCTGTGCCTGAAGTGTCATCTTCTCCCTAATGCTACGCTCCATTCTGGAAAGGCCAATACGGAACTGGTTCTGTAAAAGCTCACCAACCGAACGGATACGACGGTTGCCAAGATGGTCAATATCGTCTACCGAGCCAACACCGTGGGGAAGACCCATAAAATAGTTGGCGGTTGCTAGAATATCATCAACGGTAACGTGTTTGGAAACCAAAATATCAGCATTATCCAAAATTGCCTCTTTAATGGCCTCGTCGCCTTCGTTGTTCTCAAGTATATCCTTAAGGGCTTCAAAGCAAACCCATTCATTAACGCCCTTTGCATATACTTCGGCATAAACCGCTTCGCTTACAAAATCTTTAAGGTCAACCATACCGCTGGAAAGAACCTTAAACTCACGGGAGTTACCTTCGTTATCGGTAAGTGCCAAAACGGCAGACTTTACACCCTTTCTCCCAATAAGCTCTGCATCTTCCCTGCTAAGAAGTGCGCCTGCCTCGAAAAGTACCTCTCCGGTCATGGGGTCGGCAACGGGGGCGGCAAGAACTCGTCCCTCAATTCTAGCAGCGATGGAAAGCTTTTTATTGTACTTATAACGACCTACTCTGGAAATCTCATAACGTCTTGCATCAAAAAGGAGCTGTTGTAAATGGTTCTTAGCACCATCTACTGTAGCAGGCTCGCCGGGGCGAAGCTTTTTGTAAACCTCAATAAGTGCAGACTCTGTATTAACAGAGGTATCCTTCTCAAGGGTTACAAGCAAACGCTCATCCTCACCAAGTGCCTCTGCAATTTCATGATCCTGCGAAAGGGGAATACTTGTGAAAGCACCCAAGGAACGAATAAAGGTGGTAAGGGGGAA
This sequence comes from Acutalibacteraceae bacterium, assembly GCA_045630265.1. Classification (GTDB taxonomy): domain Bacteria; phylum Bacillota; class Clostridia; order Oscillospirales; family Acutalibacteraceae; genus UMGS1279. The sequence continues at coordinate 44,708 of JAZQSV010000046.1, read as the reverse complement.
ACGGCGGTTTTTATCTATGCGAACGTGAATAACGTCGGGGTCATGCATATCGGTATCATACTCAAGCCATGCACCGCGATTAGGAATAATGGTAGAGGTCCAAAACTCCTTGCCGTTGCGGTCATCAGTGCCAAAGTATGCGCCGGGAGAACGAACAAGCTGAGAAACAATAGCACGCTCTGCGCCGTTTATAACAAAGGTGCCTGCCTCTGTCATAAGCGGGAATTCACCCATAAACACTTCGTTTTCTTTTATTTCGCCCGTCTCTTTATTAAGTAAACGTGCGCGTACGCGAAGGGGCGCTGCGTATGTTGTATCACGCGCCTTACATTCCGTAACGTCATACTTAGGAGTATCATCAAGCCTGTAATCAATAAAATCCAACTGCAGGTTGCCCGAATAGTCAGTAATAGAGGACATCTCCTCAAAAACCTCTTTCAGGCCCTCTTCGATAAACCATTTGTAAGAGTTCTTCTGTACCTCAATGAGGTTTGGCATATCAATAACCTCATTGATTTTAGAGAAACTCATACGCTCATTGCCTCCAAGCATTACCTTTTTTGGCGCCATAAGCTTTCATCACTCCTTAAAATTTATAGCATCAAGGGACAAACTTTGTCCCACCCAAAATAACGAGCAAAGGCCACACATTTAAAACTGTGTAATTTTTGGTAAAAAAGCAAACCAAAAGGCCCGTTACAACCACTTATTTTGTGAGAAAGGCATAACTCCCCCACCCACCTATTTTTGAAAATAAGTGATATGTACCCATCATTAGACAGTATAACATTATATATGATTTATTTTGCCTTGTCAAGAGGAAATTTACAGTTTTTTGAAATATATTCCATTTTTTTATAAGCGCCTCTGCACGACAAATTTCCCCTAACTTTTTCGGTCGACAAAATTTAACAGTTTTCTCACCCCTTAAAAAGCAACAGAGTCATTTAGTTGTTGACGGAAGGATTCAAATGGTTTATAATATTATATACTATATATTTTGGAGGAAACTATGGCACTTAAAGATAGTATGGACATAAAAGAAGATGTCTGTTCCGATGTGGACAATACCCTATACCTCCCCCTTATTCCGCTAAGGGGTATTGTGGTGTTCCCGCACGATGTTATAAATTTTGATATTGGCCGTAAGGTCTCCCTTGCTGCGGTTGATGCCGCAATGAACAGCGACAGAACGGTTTTTCTTGTTGCCCAAAAGGACGAGGATGTGGAGGAGCCAAGGCAAAGAGATTTATATAATATTGGTACAGTTGGCCGTATAAGACAGATTTTGCGCCTGCCCGACGACTGTGTGCGCGTGCTTGTGGAGGGTGTTAGTAAGGCCAAAATTAAAAGCTATGATGAGGTAGGCAACGGCATATACGCTATGGTAGAGTCGGTAAAGGAAGCCAAGTCCCGCGCAAAAACATCTTATAAGGATGCTCTTATAAGAAAGGTGCAGGATAGTTTTGCGGAATTTGCAAAGTACAATCCCAAAATGCCCAAGGATATTAAAACCACCGTTGCTGGGGCCACAGAGCCTGACTTTTTGGCCGAGTTTGTTGCGGCCCATATGCCCATACCGGTTGACGATAAGCAATACGTTTTGGAGCAGACAAGCAGTATAAAGGCGCTTGAAATTGTTTTTGATATTTTAATGCGTGAAATTGAAATATGCGAAATTGATGCTAAGATAAACCAAAAAACCAGAAAGCAAATTGACGAAAACCAAAAGGATTTTTATCTTAGGGAACAGCTTAAGGCCATTAGCAGTGAGCTTTACGGTGATGACGGCGGCGAAAACGAGTTTGACGCCTACTACCAAAAAATTGAAAGCTCCCTGGCGCCCGACAGCGTTAAGGAAATTCTTAAAAACGAAGTTAGCAAGCTTTCCAAAATGCCTCCTGGCTCACACGAGGGTACGGTGGTCAGAATTTATCTTGACACCTGCCTAAACCTCCCCTTTGGCAAAAAGGACAAGCTTCAGCTTAATCTTAAAAAAGCAGAAGATATTTTAGAAAAAGAACACTATGGCCTTAGCAAGGTAAAGGAGCAGATTTTAGAAACTATTGCCGTTTACTCCCTAAAACCTGACACAAAGGGCAGAATACTTTGCCTCGCAGGTCCTCCGGGCGTGGGTAAAACATCTATTGCAAAGTCCCTTGCAAAATGTATGGGCCGAAGCTTTGAAAGAATTTCCCTTGGCGGTATTCACGACGAGGCCGAAATCAGAGGACACAGAAAAACCTACATTGGCGCTATGCCGGGTAAAATAATTAAAGCGGTTACCTCTGCAGGCAGTACAAATGCCCTTATTTTGCTTGATGAAATAGACAAGCTTGCCGCCGATTATAAGGGAGACCCCGCATCGGCACTTTTAGAGGCGCTGGACGCAGAGCAAAACGGCACCTTCGTTGACCATTTTCTTGATTTCCCATTCGACCTTAGCGATATTTTCTTCGTTACTACTGCAAATAACGTAGCAAATATCCCTGCTCCCCTTTTGGATAGAATGGATTTAATTGAGCTTCCCGGCTACACAAGGGAGGATAAATTCCAGATTGCAAAAGGATATTTGGTTAAAAAGCAAATGTCCAAAAACGGACTGACCGCCGCAAATATAAAAATCGACGACTCTGCGATACTCGATATTATTGACAGCTACACAAGGGAGGCAGGCGTTCGAAGACTGGAGCGCTCTATTGCCGCACTTTGCCGTAAAACCGCAAGACGTGTTGCTGAGCAAAAGGTAAAACGTACCACAATTACAAAAAATAACATAACCGAATTTTTAGGGGTTAGAAAATATACCGCCGACGAAATTTTAAAGACAAACGAGGTTGGTATTGTAAACGGTCTTGCCTGGACGCAGGTTGGCGGCGAGCTTATGCAGCTTGAGGTTCTGGCTACCGAGGGTACTGGTAAGGTGATTCTGACCGGTTCGCTCGGCGATGTTATGAAGGAGTCGGCCAACGCCGCTATCAGTTGGGTTAGAGCAAATGCAAACCGCCTTTCTATTGAAACAGATTTTTATAAAACAAAGGATATTCATATCCACGCCACCGAGGCGGCCGTTCCCAAGGACGGGCCCTCTGCAGGCATTACAATAACCACGGCACTTGTTTCGGCCCTTACCGAAAACCCCATTAAAAACACCGTTGCTATGACGGGTGAGGTTACAATTCGTGGCCGAGTGCTTCCCATTGGTGGCCTTAACGAAAAAACAATGGCGGCATATAGGGCGGGTGTTAAAACCGTTATAATGCCAAAGGGTAATGAGCCAAGCTTAGAGGATATTAACCAAAAGGTTAGGGATTCTTTGGAATTTGTTTTGGCAAGTGAGGTTGACACAGTTTTGAAAACCGCCCTTGAGCGCGACCCCTTCTCGGCAACCAACCGTAACGCCATTCCCCTGACTTCGGGCAAAAGCTCCACCGATTTTGCAAGAGTTTAATCTAAAACTTCCTTTATAAGAAAGGAGTAAGGTATGAATTATAATAATGTTAGCTTTGAGGCGGCATTTGGTAACCCTTCGCAGTTTTTACCGTCCGACACCCCGGAACTATGCTTTGCGGGTCGTTCTAACGTAGGTAAATCCAGTCTTATTAATAAGGTGCTGGGCAGAAAATCCTTTGCAAGGGTTAGTACAAAACCCGGCAAAACGATTACAATAAATTTCTATAGATTGGAAAATTTACGGCTTGCCGACCTGCCAGGTTACGGCTACGCTAAAATCTCAAATGCAGAAAAGCTCCGCTTTGCCGAGCTTATGGAAACATATTTTGCAAGCGGCAGAAATATTAAAATGGTTTTCTCCCTTATTGATATGCGCCATAGCCCTACAAGGGACGATATTGATATGTTGAATTTCCTGCTCCAGACCGATTACCCCTTTACGGTGGTGCTTACAAAGTGCGATAAGCTAAATAAGGGTGAACGTGCGGCAAGGGAAGCCGCCCTAGAGAAAGAGCTTTCATTCCTGCCCGACAACATAGAAAAGGTTTTCTTTTCAAGTGTTACGGGCGAGGGCGTAGATAAAATGCGCAGCATAATAGAAACCTGCGCAGAGTAAAAATTTTAAACACCGCAGACCGAATTTGGTCGGCGGTGTTTTTCTTTCGCTTTTATTTTATCCTTTTTATAAATACTTCCCTGTTCTGCGACTTTGCTACTTCTATCATATTTTTTGTTCCCCTGCTTTTTCCATCCCAAAAACAAATTAAAAGATCACACACCTTTGCCATTTTCTCATTTCTAATAGGCCCCGCAGCCCTGCCGTGCTTTTTCCAATCAGCAGAGTATCTTTCTACTTTAAAACCGTTCTCCATTGCAAATCTTTCTCCAAGTAAATCCGCACCCCTGCAACCACCCGATAAAATTATTATCTCATTTTCCGCTAATATATCAGATACGCATTCCTCGATAAAATCTCTTGCAGTTCTATAATCACTAAAATCCCTGCAACCTGCTATAACTATTCTTTTTGCCATAATATTGACACTCCAATTTAAATTCTTGTCTTATATGTGCAAGAAGTCTTGTTAGACTTATCACAACTTATATTTCTATTCTAATTTGTGTAAACTGTAATTGTCAAGAAAATTTTAGGAGGGTTTTATGAAAGAATACGGAACGATAAGAATAAAACTCGATGAATTAATAAAGAAAGCCGGTATTAGCAAAAATAAATTGAGTCACCGTGCTGAAATGCAGCGTACACAAATAAACAATTATTGCAATAACAATATTACCAGACTTGATACAGATGTCTTGGCCAGAATTTGTGCAACTCTTGATTGTAAAATTGAGGATTTATTAGAATATATTCCTCCTAAAAACAAGTAAACTATTAAATTATAAGCGCGGGCGCCCCGCTTTCGGATTTAGATAGGGTAGAGCCAACAATTCCATTACTAAAAACGCAAAAACACCGCAGACCGGATTTGGTCTGCGGTGTTTTTAAATTTGTAGGTTTTTTAATAGGTCTTATCCTCAATAATATACCTTGGTCTTTTCTTAACCTCTAAATAAATTTTTCCTATATATTCCCCAATAACCCCAATGCTTATAAGCTGAATACCACCAAGGAAAGCAATAACCGAAATGGTAGAAGCCCAGCCCGCAACACTATTTTCCGTTGCGTAGCATATAATAGACCAGATAATAAGAGCAAAGCTTATTACAGACACTATAAGCCCTAGTGTAGTAATAATTCTTATGGGCTTTATGGATAGACTTGTAATACCGTCAAAAGCAAGCTTCAACATTTTCTTTAAGGGATAGTGACTTTCCCCCGCCAGGCGCTCTTCCCTTTCGTAATAAACGGTAGTGCTTTTAAACCCAACCATGGGCACCATTCCGCGAAGGTAGATGTTTACCTCCTCAAAATCCGAAAAGGCCTCTAATGCCCTTTTGGACATAAGGCGGTAATCGGCGTGGTTATAAACCACCTCGGCCCCCATTAGATTAAGTAGCTTGTAAAACCCTTGGGCAGTGGTGCGTTTGAAAAATGTGTCGGTAGTGCGGGCGCTGCGAACGCCGTACACAATATCGTAGCCCTCAAGGTATTTATCCACCATTTCGTTCATAGCATTTATGTCGTCCTGACCGTCGCAGTCAATGCTAATGGTAATGTCGGCCATGTTTTTAGCCTCCATAAGTCCGCAAAGAAGGGCGTTTTGGTGGCCTCTGTTACGGCTAAGGGATAATCCCTCAAAACATTTTACCTTGCTTGCAAGGGCACGAATAATCTCCCACGTTTTGTCTCTGCTTCCGTCGTTTACAAATAAAACCTTACTGTCGGTGCTTATTTTGCCAAGGGATATTAGCTCGTTTATTTTCTCGGCAAACATAGGCGCAGTTTTGGGTAGCACCTCCTGTTCGTTATAACAAGGTACTACTATATAAAGTATTGGTTTCATAACACTTTCTCCTTTGGGGTATATCACTCTACCCTATTTCTTTGTTTTAAAAACTATAAACCTTTGGCCAAAGTAGTTGAGCACTACAAATAGCCCCATTCCCACAAGCATAGCCACGTTTTCCTTAATGCTTTGCGGTGCGGCGGTCAAAATAAAGGATGCCAGCGGCTTTGCAATACCGTAGGCCAAAAAATAGCAAAGTGAAATATTAAGCACAAAAATAAGTACCTGCCTGAGAGACCTTTCACTGTTTTTAAAGGTGAAGTACTTGTTCAAAAAATAACTTACAATGCTTCCTACAATGTAATTAGAGGCAGAGGAAACCCAGTAGTTTAAATGTAAAAGATTGTAAAACAAAAACATAACCGCCGTGCCTACCAAAGTGTTTATAACCCCTACAAGCACAAACTTTATAGCCGTTTTGTCTAAAAGCTTAAAGCCCTTCAAAATCCTCTCACTCCTTTGTTTTTTCATTATATCACCTTTAGGAAAGAAAAGCAACGAAAAACGGTCGACAAAATGCTCCGCCCTTGACTTTTAGGGGGTTTTTATGTATAATTTATTTGGTGGAAATAGGCTATTGTCTCTATTCAAAGGAAGTGATTTTTCGTGCAAAAATTTATAGCGCTTTTTGTTTGCGCCGCATTACTGCTCACGGCTGTTGGTTGTGAAAAGGAGAAACCAAAAGATTCGTCTGACATATCCTCCCACGTTATTGATGAAACGGGCGACTGCTTGACCGACCATATTCATCATGACGAGACTGATTCAACCGTTACAGACGGCAGTAGCGAAACCAAAACCGAAAGCGATAAGCCCACAGGTAACAGTAACGCTACCTCCTCTTCTGCCGGCGGTAATAAAAAGCCGCAAAGCGGTACCGCTGCAAACGATGCATATTGTACAGGCGGAGCTGCCACCGAAGAGATTACCATAACAGGCAAGGTGCCGACTCAACAGAATCAGCAAAAGGTTGAGGTTGCAACTCCACCCAACACAAACCACACCCCCATTTCCGCCGATAAGTTCTATCAATATTCCTGCCTTGATGCTAATAAGCTGAAGGTTTATAATAAAATTATCAAAGCTATCAGCGAAACCAAAAACGTTATTGATGTTAGCGAGTTCGGCATTACCAGCAGCGAGGTTTTTGCTATTTTACAATACGTTCTGACCGACCATCCCGAATATTTTTACGTTTCCCGCTCTTACAGAGCCGCATCCGATTCTGTAACAAATAAAGCTGTTGTTTTATTCCTGTACTATACCGACGGTGTTACAGTTGATGAGCTTGATGACAACTATAAGCTTGTAAAAACTGCTAATAGGAATACCATCAAGGACCACGTTGAGGCAGTAAACAAAAAAACCAAAGAGATTTTAGATACTATTGACGCTAACCTTACCGATGATGAAAAGGTTCGTTTAATACATGACTATTTAGTGCTGAATACCACCTACGATAAGGCGGCAGCAAACGAAACTCCCGTTTTCGGTAAGCCAATGTCACAAGCCCTTAATATTTATGGCACACTTTGTCAGAAAAAGGCGGTGTGCGAGGGCTATGCAAAAGCTTTTATGTACCTTTGCAGGCGCGCAGGTATAAACGCTACCACTATTGCAGGCACCGCAAAAGGCAGCTCACATATGTGGAACACCGTACAAATTGAGAACGACTGGTACTTAATAGACGTTACTTGGGCAGATTTGGACGATGGCGAGATGATAAATTATGGCTATTATAACCTAACGACGAGCGAGATGAACACCACCCATACGCCGGATGGTAAAACCTTTGTGCCAAGTTGTACTGCCACAAGGCACAGTTTTAAAAACACCTTTGCAATTAATGTTGAGGGTGGCACCCTTTCTTCTAACTATAAAACGGTTATAGACGAAGCGGTTATAATACATGATAACCATATTTACCTCTATTTCGGCAGTAATATGCCGTCGCAAGATTTTTTAATCAGCAAATTTTTCGCCGACGATTCACCCATTAATTCCTATATAAAGGAAAAGGGGTATAATTTGAAGCTTGTGCTTTCTTACGGTATCGTAAATAAATACGTTATTTTAACGTTTGAGTAAATTTAAAGGGCCTTTGGCAATGCCAAAGGCCCTTGATTTTTGATTTTATGTTTTTAATTTTCTGCGGTGGCAGTATTTGTCTCTTTGTTAAAAATAACAGCGGTTTTGCCTATTATCCTTGCATCCCATCGGTCGCTCTCCCCGTCGCAGTTTGGATAGTTATCTATCCACTCGTAAAGGGGGAAAATTACAAAAAGCTTATCTCCCGCTGCCTTTACAGCGGCATCCATGTATTTTTCCTTGCCGCCTGTTACCTTGGGAACACAAGCGGTGGCTAAAAGATTATCATCCAAGTCGTAAAATTCTACTACGCCCTTTGCGTCAATAACGGCTACAACCTTTTCCTTTTCAAAAAGTACGGTTGTCTTGGAAATGTAACCGCTTGCTATTTGAAAAAAATCCTTTTCGGTTTCCTTTGTGCTATCAAAAATAACATCAAATTCCCTTGCCATAGCTTTTCTCCTTTATTTTTCATTTTCTAAAATTTTACCATATATTTTTTAAAAATGCAAGAGCGCCTAAAATTACTCTTAAAAAGGCAGTTTTATTATTTCCTTTTTCTTTGCTATGGCATACGCTAAAGCAATTTTTGTCCCGCTTTTTCTGTTTGTTGGAGTATAGCTTTGGTCGTAGTAGGCAATACAAAAGCGGCTATTATCTATCATCTGAAAATTTCGCTCAACGTATGAGGCTCGCCCCGCCCCTAAAACTCTGCTTGGAAAATATGTGTCCTCATAGTCTTCCAGTAAATATTCCCTGTAACGGTCGCTGATATACGGATATTCCGCCCGCACGTAAATTCGTTTTATGTGCGGGTATTTTTCTTTTATCTCACTTACCACCCTATGACAAAGGTCATTAAAACTGCTCTTACTGCCAAAAAGAAAAGTATCAACCTGTTTCTCAACAATTAGTTTTTCAATAATATCCCTTAACTGTGTTGTCAGTTCTTCGGTTTCATTTATTTCCCTATGCCCAATAAAGCAACAAGTATTCTTACACATAATAATTCACCACCAACACAAGTTTACCATATATGGGCCAAAAAGTCCATATATGGTCGTTATTATAACCCTAAAAAGCATAAAATAAATTTAGAACTTTTTAGGAGTGTTATTATGGATACAAGAAAAGCCATAGCAAATAGATTGTTAGAATTATGTGAGGAAAAGAGATTGTCGGTAAATGCCCTTGCAAGAATTTCTGCCGTTCCGCCTTCAACATTAAAGAATATAATTAACGGCGGCAGTAAAAATGCAGGCGTTGTTACCCTCAAAAAAGTATGTGACGGTTTAGAAATATCTCTTTATGACTTTTTCAACACCGAAACATTCAAAACCCTACAACAGGAAATAAAGTAAACGTAAAACCCACCTGCAAATAACAACAAAACCAGCCACTTGCAAAGTAAGGTGCAAATGGCTGGTTTTTTATTGTTCTAAAATTTTAGTCCAAAGTCTTTTTAGTTGTAAATACAATGGGTGCAGAAAAGGTGTTATTCTGCTTCATCCTCCCAAACTACAACCGGCTTATCCTTATAGCGCTTTTTGAATATACTTCTACGGAACAGATATATGGTGTATGCAAGCCACAACACAAAGAATATCACACAAGCGATGACTGCATTTTTCGGTGAATTTCCGGCAAAGCTTAGTAAGAAAAGTAGCGGCGCTATCATTACCATAGCGGGGAAATTGGAAAGGATATATAGACTTGAGGTAGGTGTTCTTAGTCCGGGGTCGATTTCTTTCATAAGAATCATACCGTTAGAGGCCGTACCCGTCAGTGTTCCAAAGCTCATAAGGAAGAACTCGTGCTCAAACCCTTTAAAGCACTCCTTGGCTACCAAACGAATATAAATATAGGTAACCAGCGTGCCTACAATGCTAAGAATTACAATAGGCAGAATGTAATTTTTAATATCATTTATCTCAATAGCGGCTACACCCGCAACAATCATAAGGTCAAAAGCGAAACCTGATATTCTATCCATCTGATAATTGTTTATGTATTCTCTTTGCATTAGTTTCCGCTTACGAAGCTGTTTAACCACAACCTTTATAAGTATAGCCGCAAGTGATGCCCAAAGAAAATTGAAGCCCCATGCGATGCTGTTTGTGAATTTGGACAGACTTCCAAGCAAGTACATAAAACCGAAGGAAAGGGCGTATGCCACCGCCACAAAACCAACCTGTAATGAAAATTTATCTACAGATTCGCTATCGGGAATCTCGCTACCGCTGGGATTTGTTTGGTCAATAGCTTTTTCGGTAGGGTTTGCTTCGCGAACATAAAGATTACTGCGTTTTTTATGGATATTGATATACAAAACGCCAAAAACGGAAGCAACTACAAACCCTATAGAAGCGAGCGACAAGCCGAAGCTACCGTTACCTGCGAACTGTGTAGCAGGTGTGTTGGTAAAATTAATGTCCCAGCTAAGGGCGTTTCCGGGGCCTTGTCCGTAAGCCAAAGGTAAAATCAGTCCGCAAATGTAGGAAACGACCTTACTGCCATATCGGGTTAGAAGAAACATAATAAAAGTAATGCCAATACCCACAAAGGCCTGCAGCATATAAGTCCCGCCCTGTAGGGCACCAAATTCCATCACCTGAGCGGGATTGGTTTTATGCGCGCTTTTTTCTGTTTTAAGGGACATGGCGGCAAAGCCAATAGCCAAACAATGGTAGGTAATTACCTGCATAAGCTGGTTGTCCACCAAAGTGATGTCAAACTGTTTGCAAACAGTGTTGGCAATTAACAATAAGCCACCACCCAAAAGTGCAGACGGAATCAAACACTTTCTAAACAGCGGAATTACACGTCTAAGAATGTTGCCTAACATTAGGAAAATCAGCAACAAACCAAGCTGCACCATAAACTTCCAAACAGCGTCATAGTTTGCAAGTGTAAAATCCCAACTGGAAGCATTATTCATAAAATCAACTCCGTTTCCGTTATACCACTTGTTTAGTCAAGGGGTTTCATGGTCGGAAAAAGTAAAACGTCCCTGATAGAAGAAGAATCTGTGAGCAGCATCACAAGTCTGTCCACACCAAAGCCAAGACCGCCTGTAGGGGCAAGACCGTATTCAAGTGCGGTTACGTAGTCGTAATCCACCTGAGCTTTGGTTTCGGGCTCAAGCGCCCTTCTCTCCTCAACCTGCTTTTCAAAGCGGGCCTTTTGGTCAATTGGGTCGTTAAGCTCGCTGAATGCGTTACCAAACTCCATAGCATTGATAAAATACTCAAAGCGCTCGGTAAACATGGGATCGGTGGGCTTGCGCTTTGCAAGAGGACTGATTTCAACGGGATAATCATAAATAAAGGTGGGCTGAATTAAATTTTCTTCAACAAATACATCAAAGAACTCGGCCAAAATGGCACCCTTTGTGGGTACTTCGGGTAGATCAACGTGGTGCTCTTTTGCAAGGGCTATTGCCTCTTCGTCAGTTTTAACCTCGGCAAAATCTACGCCCGAATACTTCTTAACGGCCTCGCACATTGTCATTCTCTCCCAGTGGGAAAGGTCAATTACCTTTCCGTCATAAGGGATTTCCAATGTACCGCAAACGTTCTGAGCCACCGTTTTCATCATATCCTCAACAAGATCCATCATACCCTCATAGTCGGTATATGCCTGATAAAGCTCAATGGTTGTAAACTCAGGATTATGCTTAGTATCCATACCCTCGTTACGGAAGATTCTGCCAACCTCATAAACCTTATCAAAGCCGCCAACAATAAGGCGCTTTAAGTAAAGCTCGGTTTCAATTCTAAGCACCATATCCATATCAAGAGTATTATGGTGAGTGTAGAAAGGTCTTGCCGATGCGCCAATTTCAAGGGGGGTTAAAATGGGAGTGTCAACCTCCAAGAATCCGCGTCCATCCAAAAAGCGTCTGAGCTCGCGAAGTATTAAGCTACGCTTTACAAAGGTATCCTTAACCTCGGGGTTAACAATAAGGTCTAGCTCCCTTTGGCGGTAGCGTGTGTCGGTATCCTTAAGTCCGTGGAACTTCTCCGGAAGCGGCAAAAGAGATTTTGTAAGCAGAGTAATTTTGGTGGTATGCACCGAAATTTCCTCTGTCTTTGTTTTAAACACAAAGCCCTCAATACCTACAATATCGCCAATATCATACTTCTTAAAGGCGGCATAGCTTTCCTCGCCAACGTCATCGCGGCGAATGTAAAGCTGAATTCTGCCCTTACTATCCTGAATGTTATAAAAGCTTGCCTTACCCATAATGCGGCGGGTCATAATACGGCCTGCAATCTTTACAGTTTTTCCCTCAAGCTCATCAAAATTTGCCTTAATGTCGGCAGTATAAGAATCGGTTTCGAATTTTGTTATTTCAAAAGGGTCGTTCCCCTCGGCTTTAAGGTTAGCAAGCTTTTCGCGGCGCACCCTTAAAATCTCATTTAAATCCTCAACCTCTGGTGTGTTTTGTACTACAGTATTTTCTGCCATTTTTTACTTCCCTCCTAAGGGGTTATTTTTTACTGTCTTTCAATAGCAAGAATTTTAAAGCTTGCCTTACAGTCGGGCAAATCTGCCTCAACGGTTTCTCCTACTGTGTGTCCCATAAGCGCTTTTCCTACGGGAGATTCGTCGGATATTTTATCGTTAAGTGGGTCAGCCTCTGCAGAACCAACAATGGAGTATGCGCACTCCTCTTCCATATCAATATCCAAAACCTTTACCTTAACGCCAATTACCACCTTGTCGGTACTGATTTCGTCCTCGGAGATGATTTCGTAGTTTTTGAGCATTGCCTCGAGCTCAACGATTCTTGCCTCAATTTTTGCCTGCTCGTTCTTTGCGTCATCATACTCGCTGTTTTCGGAAAGGTCGCCATAACCACGAGCCACCTTAATACGCTCGGCAATATCCTTTCTGCCATTGGTTTTAAGGTTTTCAAGTTCAACCTCCAGCTTTTTAAGACCCTCTTCGGTAAATTTATAAACTTTAGCCATAATTTGCATTTCCTTTCAAATTACCTGAAATTTAAAACATTATTTTATAAGGGCGAAAAGAAAAACAAACGAACCATGCCGTTTGCCTTCACTCTGCCCTCATACTAATATATATAATATATTATAATAATATACCCCCTATTTGTCAAGGTTTATTTTTAGTCTTGCAAAGAGATGGGAAATATGTTATTATATAAAAAGAACAAATGTTTTTAAGAAAAGGGCGGTGCTTTCTTTGGGCGAGATATTAACTGAAAAAGAGGCAAGGGTTTTTAAGGTTATTGAAAGCTTTTTAGCCGATGGTATTCCCCCCACCGTTAGGGAAATTTGTGAGGAAGCGGGTATTAAATCCACCTCCTCGGTACACAAGTTTTTAGGTTCTTTGGAGGAAAAGGGCTATATTGAAAGGGTTGGCAATTCCCGCGGTATTCGTATTGCAGGCAGCCCCAAAAGCTCCCAAATTCCCGTTTTAGGCAAGGTTACTGCGGGTAGCCCCATTTTAGCGGTTGAAAATTTTGAGGGCTACATTCCCTTCCCCACAGATAGTGCCCACGGCCTTTTTGCTCTTAAAGTAAAGGGCCTTAGTATGAAGGATGCCGGTATTTTGGATGGCGACATTATTGTGGCCGACAAAAATAAAGCCGTTAGGCGTAACGACATTGTAGTTGGTATGATTGAGGATGAAGCAACCGTAAAGCGCCTTGGCTTTGAAAACGGGCAACCCGTTCTTTACCCCGAAAATCCCGATTTTGAGCCAATTAGGGCAGAAAAGATAGATATTTTAGGAAAGGTTATCGGAAGCTTCCGTCAGTACTGATTATGGAACTTAAAAAGGTTTATCTATACACCGACGGCGCCTGCTCGGGCAACCCCGGTCCGGGCGGTTGGGGCGCTATTCTCCGCTATAAAGAAACCGAAAGGGCGTTTTCGGGGGGAGAAAAGGAAACAACAAACAACCGTATGGAGCTTACCGCCGTTATAATGGGGCTTTCTGCTTTAAAAGAGCCCTGCGAGGTGGAGCTTTACACCGACTCTAAATACGTAGCCGACGCTCTTAAAAACGGTTGGGCAAAATCCTGGCGTGCAAACGGTTGGCGCAAGGCCGACAAAAAGCCCGCTCTAAACCCCGACCTGTGGGAAACTCTGCTTTCCCTTACAGAAAAGCACAAGGTTAACGTTAACTGGATAAAGGGGCACGCGGGTCACCCGGAAAATGAGCGGTGCGACCAGCTTGCGGTTTCAGAGTATCAAAAGTATTTAAAATAGTAAAAATAAGCAAAAAATTAAGGGTTATACCGAAATTGGTATAGCCCTTTTACTTTTATTTCAAAATCATTCTTTTTATTTTTTTAAGTGCCCTAATTGGCAGGCGCCATAAAAACCTTACAGCCGCTCTTATGGGATATATAGAGGACCAAAGCGCCACCAAAAAGCACAGTCCCTTACTACCGGCTTCCTGCCACTTGTATTTTCTTTTAAAGCGTGTGACAACTGCTATAATTTGGTCAGCGCTTATGCTAACCTCGTTTTGGTAGGTATTATCTCCTCTGAAAACGTATGTGGCGTTTTCTCCCCGACCACATACCTTTACTACCCTATGAAGCACCAATGCACCGCTTTGCGCTTTATAAAGTGCAACGTCGTATTTTTTAAGCGGGAAGCTTGGCTTTTTAATCAAAACCTCACTTTTGCCGCCCAGTAAAAAGGGCTTCATACTTTTTCCATCGGGCACAAAAGATGCCTCTTTACCGAGGTTTAATACCTCAATAACGGTGGGCAAAAGCTCGTAAAGCGTTAAGCTACTCAAGAATTCCCGCCCCCGAAAGCTTTTCTATAAATCGATCAACATCACGGGTAGCAAGCTCCCTTGTAACCTCATATTCATTTAAAATTGCATCAAGCAGCTCTTCCCTTTCGGCACCTTTTTCTAAAAGCGACCAAAGGAAAAGTCCCGTTTCATTTATAGTCATTATTCCGTCAAACTCAACCTTTTGGCTTCCAAGCGGAAGGACGATATTGCTGCCTGCAACCGTTCTGACAATGAATCCCTCTTTAATCTTCATTAAATCACCAACTTTATAAAAAATTATTCTACACTAAAATATGCTACTCTGCCACCAAGATATCAATAGAAGTAATTTTTACGTCCGAAGCGGGCTTGTCGCCTGCCAAAGTTTCTACCCCTGCGATAGCATCAACGGTATCCATTCCCTCGAAAACCTGACCGAAAACCGTATGTCTAAAATCAAGCCAAGGTGTGCCACCGAGCGCTTTGTAATCCTCTACACTATCAACCGGGAAACCGTTTTCGCTCATGCCCTCCATTTGCGAAAGCATACTTTGAGGTACGTCCTTTGCTTGAACGATAAAAAACTGGCTTCCGTTTGTGCAAGGACCCGCATTAGCCATTGAAAGAGCGCCACGGATATTATGAAGCGAGGGGTCAAACTCGTCCTCAAACGGAGCGCCGAAAATGCTCTCTCCCCCCATACCTGTTCCCGTGGGGTCACCGCCTTGAATCATAAAATCCTTAATTACACGGTGGAAAATAAGTCCGTTATAATATCCATCCTTTGCGTGTGTCACAAAGTTTTCTACCGCCTTGGGCGCAAGCTTTGGGAATAGCTTGATTTTAATATCACCCATATTTGTGTGCACAGTTGCGGTAACGTCCCCTGCTACCGGTAAAGATGTTTGAAAACTCATTTTAAAAACCTCCGAATTACTTTTCTGAAACCAAATTTTTGTAGGATGCCTCAGGCAGCTCTATCCTTTTTCTGCTATCAAACGGCTCTCCGTCAAGCGCAATATAATTGCCGTTTATAAGCACGGTATTTTCGTCCTGCCAGGTGGCAACACACTCTGTTTCGTTAATACACCAATAGATGTTTTTTGTGGTGCCGTCACTCCACAGCACCTCTCCCCTAACTGCATTCCCCACACCGCTAAGGGAAGTGGTATAGATGTTAAGGGTTTTATCCTTCTTTTCGCTTTGCGCCGAAAAGACTAGCTCCCCCTCGGGCAGATTATCTAAACTGCCTCCAAGACCGTCTATGGCTATAAACACCATATTGAAAATAAGCACAAAGCATAAAAGTACAGTAAATATAAATTCGGCATATTTAACCTTCATAAAGTCACCGCCTATTTTTTACTTGGTAGCAATAGCTACAATAACCTCTACCATTTTTTCCATTGCCTCTACAGATACCATTTCGTGAACGCTATGAAAATTCATACCGCCGGTTGAAAGGTTGGGGCAAGGCAGTCCCCTAAAGGAAAGACGCGCGCCGTCGGTACCACCTCTGATAGCAACAACCTTTGGCATAACACCAACGCTTTCCATTGCCGCCTTTGCATTTTCTATAATGTGAGGAAAGGGTAGCACCTTTTCCTTCATATTATAGTAACTGTCCTTTATAAAGGCGGTAAAGCTTCCCTCACCGTAAACGCCGTTTAAATAAGCGGTAAGGTTTACTATAAATTCCTTACGGGCTAAAAACTTTTCCATATCGTGGTCGCGAATAATCATAGAAAACTCGGCGCTGCTCTCATCTCCGGAAAATTCGGCCACGTGGTAAAATCCCTCATACCCTTCGGTGTGTGCAGGGGTTTCGGCCTTTGGCATCATAGATATAAACTCATTTGCCATCAGCACCGCATTTTTCATTTTATTTTTGGCTGAGCCGGGGTGAATATTAACACCCTTTACAACTATTTTTGCACCAGCGGCGTTAAAATTTTCGTACTCGAGCTCACCCAAAAATCCGCCGTCAATGGTATAGCCGTAGTCAGCGCCAAATTTATCAAGGTCAAGCAAATCCGCGCCGGAGCCAATTTCTTCATCGGGAGTAAAGGCAACCGAAATCTTTGGATGTGCAAGCTCGGTATGGTTTGTAAGATACTCCATAGCTGAAATTATTTCAGCTATGCCCGCTTTATCGTCAGATCCCAGCAGGGTATCTCCCCCCGTGATTATAAGGTGCTGACCTATAAAATTTTCTAAAAAATCAAAATCTTTCAAGCTAGTTACTAAACCATTTTTATGAACGATGTCGCCGCCCTTATAGTCTATAACCTCGGTGCAAACGTCCTTACCGCTTACGTCAGGGCTTGTATCCATATGGGCAATAAAACCGATGGCGGGTTTTTCCTCCATTCCTTTGCTTGCGGGCAAAAATCCGTAAACATAGCCGTTTTCGTCCATATGTGCGTTTTGCATACCAACTCTAGACAGCTCGCCTACCAAAAATTCGCCCAAAACGAGCTGACCTTGGGTAGAGGGTATGCTATCACAATTTTCATCTGACTTAGTATCAAAGGATATATACTTTAAAAAGTTTTCTGCTACGCTCATGATTTTCTCCAAACCATTTTATTAACCACGCCTGTATAAGACTGAATAATTTTTACAACCTTTGTAGAAACGTTTTCCTCAACGTATGTGGGGACAGGTATGCCGTGATCCCCCTCACTATTCATACTAACTGCAGTATCCACCGCTTGAAGCAACGATTTTTCATCAATGCCCGCAAGTATAAAGCAGGCCTTATCAAGCGCTTCGGGGCGCTCTGTCGAGGTGCGGATACATACCGCCGGGAACGGCTTTCCAACGGAGGTAAAGAAGGAGCTTTCCTCTGGCAGTGTTCCGCTATCCGAAACTACCGCAAAGGCATTTGACTGCAGACAGTTATAGTCGTGAAAGCCAAGTGGTTCGTGCTGAATCACCCTGCTATCAAGCTCAAAGCCGCTCTCCTCAAGACGCTTTTTGGAACGCGGATGGCAGGAGTAAAGAATGGGCATATCATACTTTTCTGCCATTTTATTTATAGCGGTAAAAAGTGATAGGAAATTCTTCTCGGTATCAATATTTTCCTCTCTGTGAGCAGAAAGCAAAATGTATTTACCCTTTTTAAGGCCTAAACGCTTATGAATATCGCTTTTTTCAATATCCTTTAGGTTTTCGTGTAACACCTCTGCCATAGGAGAGCCGGTTACGTAGGTGCGCTCTTTTGGAAGACCGCATTCGTGTAAATACCTTCTAGCATGCTCGGAGTAGGCTAAATTAACGTCCGAGATAATATCAACAATTCTTCTGTTGGTTTCCTCGGGCAGGCATTCATCCTTACAGCGGTTACCCGCCTCCATATGGAAAATAGGAATATGAAGTCTTTTTGCGGCAATGGCAGAAAGGCAGGAGTTTGTATCTCCCAAAATAAGCAGTGCATCGGGCTTAATCTGGTTCATCAGCTTATAGGAACAGTTGTTAATATTACCAACCGTTGCACCCAAATCGTCGCCTACTGCATCCATATAAACCTCGGGGGCCCCAAGCTTCAAATCCTCAAAGAAAACTCCGTTTAAAGTATAATCGTAGTTTTGTCCCGTATGCGCCAAAACAGTATCAAAGTACTTTCTGCACTTGTTTATTACTGCGGCAAGGCGTATAATCTCGGGGCGTGTGCCGACAATTATAAGCAACTTTAACCTTCCGTCATTTTTGAATGAAACGTCTGAATAATCAAGCTTCATTTCCATTATTTTTCCTCCACTTCAAAAACTTCTAATTTTGAATATAAATCTCTTCTTTTATTTGCCGTGGGTAATGTTTTAAGTATTGACTGCTTTTTGCCGAAAACCATTAAACCAAAATATCTAAGTAGCCGATATGCGGCGAAAAAGGGATAAAGTATTTTAAATTTTATTGCTACGGGATGGTGGTATTTTACAGAAGAATGCACCACACCAAGAGCTACTCTAAGCTTGCTTTTTTTAGTTCCGTCCTTAGCGTGGTTGGAAACCATAAGTCCGCTCTCAGCATAAGATTTGTCCTTCCGTCCAAAATTGCCGCCGGTGAAAATATCCTCTATTACCTCTTCACAAAGTTCATCGCTTACATCACTTGTAAACGGCATCTCAGCAGTTCCAAGATAAATTGCCGCTGTTTTAGTCATAACCTTAGCGTATTTTAAAAGACCAATTTTATTTAAAAGGGGGAGCAGCTCTTTATCCCAAAAAGGCTCATTATGGGTTTTATCCACAAATACCGCCCAATCGCAGAGGTGTCTGAGCCCTATACCCTCGGTAAGCATGTGGTGGGCCATATGAAGCAGTGTTACAAGGCCGTGCCTTGCATGGCTAAGCACCTTAAAATCGCCCATACTGCCGCTTTGGGATCTCGTATCGGCAAGAGCGTCTTTCATATACTGCCTTACCACTTTTCCCTGTTCCCCATTTGGAATACCCACAATTTCAAAATGCATTTCAAGGTGGGATTTTGGCTTTTTAAAAACAACGTGGCAAATATGTTCTTCCTGCTTTTCCTTATAACCCTCATTTTTAAGCATTTCGGTTATTTCAGACATGTCCTTTAGGTCAATTAAAAAATCAACGTCGCCAAAGGTTCTAAGCGTAGGTTTTGGATAGTAGGCAGCCGCCGCCTCGCCCTTTATTATAGCATATTCCTTTTGGTTTTCGGTAAGCAATGATACAAGACCTTTTTGCGACTGCTCAACCTGAGCGTTTTTAAGGGTTAGAAAAAATGCAAGGTCGTATTCCTCGCTAAATTTATCGCGCGGCACAAGGTCATTGTCGGCGACTACATCCATAACCATTAAATAAACCGACTGTGCCTTTGCTTCGGTTAAAACGGCCTTCATATTTCCCTTTTGCTGGCCGGCAAAAAGAAGGGCGCGTTCTACCTCATTAAAATATTCACCTTTTATGTGCGCCTTTAAAAGCCGCAGTAAAACTTTTTGTTCTAACGTCATTTGTTTTCCTTACTTTAAATATTAGAAGGTTATACTAATATTTAAGCTTTAATATTCTTTGATTTATAGCGGCAAAAACTTCTCACTAACCTTTTCAAAAAAGGTATCGGGTTTATCTTTATCAAAGCATTCATTAGCCCACATAAGGGTTACTAAATTTTCGGTATCACTTAGATTTATAATGTTGTGAGTATAACCGGGAAGCATATGAATAGCTTCTATTTTATCACCGCTTACCTCAAAATTAAGCACCTCGTCGGTGCCAATTTTTCTTTGCTGAATAAGTCCCTTGCCTGAAACTACAATGAAAAACTCCCACTTAGTATTATGCCAGTGCTCACCCTTGGTAATACCAGGAGCAGAAATATTAACGCTAAACTGTCCGCACTTTTCAGTTTTGAGTAGTTCTGTAAAGCTGCCCCTATTATCAACGTTCATTGTAAGGGGAAACGAAACCTTTTCCTTAGGTAAATAGGAAAGGTAGGTAGAGTAAAGTTTTTTAGCAAAACTGCCCTTTGGTATTTCGGGCATTAAAAGCGTTTGCGGCTGTGCCCTGAAACTTTCAAGTAGCGAAACAATTTCGCCAAGCGCAACTTTATGGGTTATAGGCGCTACGGCGTATTTGC
The DNA here is from genome assembly GCA_045630265.1 of Acutalibacteraceae bacterium. Classification (GTDB taxonomy): domain Bacteria; phylum Bacillota; class Clostridia; order Oscillospirales; family Acutalibacteraceae; genus UMGS1279. The sequence goes on along the minus strand of JAZQSV010000046.1, from coordinate 24,327 downwards.
CATCCTCTTTTAAAACTGTATCAATACCGTCGAACTCACACCTATGCTCTTTTCCCTCCAAGGCAAGAAGCATTTCTTCTACCAAATCATCAATGTAAAGTAGTTCAAGCGTTACAGTGGGGTCGTTTACTGTAATGGGCAAATCATTTGCCATATTGTTGCAAAAGGTTGCAACCGCACTGTTATAATTGGGCCTACACCACTTACCAAATAAATTTGGGAAGCGGTAAACAAGCACCTTCGCACCGGTTCGCTCTCCATACTCAAAAAATAGCTCCTCGCCCGCCTTTTTGCTGCGACCGTACTCACTGTCATAGCGACCGATAAGGGTCGCCTGAATGGAGGAGGAAAGCACCACGGGGCAGTTATTATTATATTTTTGAAGGGTTTCTAAAAGGGTGCTTGAAAAACCAAAATTACCCCTCATAAAATCCTCGGTATTTTGGGGGCGGTTTACACCCGCAAAATGAAAGACGAAATCTGCATTTTGACAATATTTACTGAGCTCTGCTTCGGTATTTTCAATATCGTAGGAAAAAATCTCACCAACTTGTATTTCAGGGTGAGTTCTATCCTTGCCGTTTTTAATATTGTTCAAAGCGGCAACCAGATTTTTTCCTGCAAAACCGTTTGCACCGGTAACAAGTATATTCATATTATTTCTCCATCTTTGCGATTTCATCGCGAATAAACTGTAAGCTCAGTAGCTTTTCCTTAACCTGCTCTACGTCAAGTAGGTCGGTATTGTTGGAATTAAACTCGGTTAAAGGATTGCGCTTTACATCGCCTTCCTTAAAGTACTTATCGTAGTTAAGACCGCGGTTGTCGCATGGTACGCGGTAGAAATTACCAAGGTCGGTTGCTTTGGCGCACTCTTCATTAGTAAGAAGTGTTTCATACATTTTTTCGCCGTGGCGGATACCAATAACCTTGATTTCGGTCTTTTGTTCCTTATCAAATAGCTCACAAACCGCCTTAGCCAAAACTTCTATTGTACAAGCAGGTGCTTTTTGAACTAGAATATCACCCGAAACACCATTTTCAAAGGCAAATAGCACAAGGTCAACTGCCTCATCCAAAGACATAATAAACCTTGTCATTGTGGGCTCTGTAATAGTAATGGGCTGGCCGTCCTTAATCTGCTCAATCCAAAGTGGGATAACCGAACCTCTTGAGCACATAACGTTACCATAGCGGGTACAGCAAATCTTGGTTTTTGCAGGGTCAACAGTTCTGCTTTTTGCAACTATAACCTTTTCCATCATAGCCTTTGAAGTACCCATAGCATTTACAGGATAAGCCGCTTTGTCGGTAGAAAGGCAAACTATGTTGCTAACCCCTGCTTCTATTGCGGCGGTAAGCACGTTTTCGGTACCTATTACGTTGGTTTTCACCGCCTCAATGGGGAAAAACTCGCAAGAAGGGACCTGCTTTAAAGCAGCAGCGTGGAAGATATAATCCACTCCGTGCATAGCATTTTTAACAGAAGCCAAATCCCTTACGTCGCCAATGAAAAACTTAATTTTATCTGCTACATCGGGCATTTTTGACTGAAATTCGTGGCGCATATCATCCTGCTTTTTCTCATCGCGGGAAAAAATTCTGATTTCGCCTATATCGGTTTTAAGAAAACGATTTAAAACTGCGTTACCAAAGGAACCTGTTCCGCCTGTGATTAAAAGGGTCTTGCCACTAAATGTAGACATTTAATTCTCCTCCAAAATATCAGCAATTCTTTTTGATGCAAAGCCGTCGCCATAGGGATTGCTTGCTTTGCTCATGGCCTCGTATGCATCTTGGTTTTCAATAAGTTCTTTAAAGTTTTGATAAATAACCTCTTCGTCGGTACCAACAAGCTTTAAGGTGCCTGCTTTGATGCCCTCGGGACGCTCGGTGGTATCACGCATAACAAGTACAGGCTTTCCAAGAGAGGGTGCTTCTTCTTGAATTCCGCCGCTATCGGTAAGAATCAGATAGCTGTTTGCAAGGAAGTTGTGGAAATCCAAAACCTCAAGCGGTTCAATAATGTGGATTCTATCACAACCGCCAAGTTCTTCGTTTGCGGCCGCTCTTACAAGAGGATTCATATGAATGGGATAAATGGCCTTAATGTCAGGATGCTCGTCCATAATTCTGCGAATTGCCCTGAACATATTGTGCATGGGCTCGCCCAGATTTTCTCTTCTGTGGGCGGTTATAACAATAAGCTTACTGTCCTTTGCCCACTCAAGCTCTGGATGGGTAAAATCGCTTCTAACGGTTGTTTTTAAAGCGTCAATAGCAGTATTTCCTGTAACATAAATATCATCCTGCTTTTTGCCTTCTCTTATAAGATTTTGCTTTGACATCTCAGTGGGGGCAAAATGGTATTTAGCAACGATTCCAACCGCCTGACGGTTAAACTCCTCTGGGTAGGGCGAATAAATATCGTAGGTGCGAAGACCCGCCTCAACGTGTCCGACGGGGATTTGCTTATAAAAGGCCGCAAGCGCGGTAACAAAGGTTGTGGAGGTGTCGCCGTGTACCAAAACTACATCGGGCTTAACTTCATCCAAAACCTCACCTATCTTGGTTAAAATGTTGGTTGTTATATCAAAATGCGTCTGCTTTTCTTTCATGATAGAAAGGTCGTAGTCAGGAACTACGTTAAATACCTCTAACACCTGGTCAAGCATTTGACGGTGCTGACCCGTAACGCAAACTATGGTCTCTATGTTTTTTCTTCCCTTAAGCTCATTAACCAAGGGACACATTTTTATTGCCTCCGGCCTTGTACCAAACACCAACATAACTTTTTTCACAAAATCACTTCCTTTCGAATGTGTTATAACTTAAACTATCTTTTTTAACATTGCCAACGTGCTTTCAAAACTAGCATCAGTAATATTGAACCTTGGTAAAATGTAACGGCTAATCCTTGTTATCACATTAACCGGTCTGGCAGCAACGGACATGGCATAATCATACTCTCTTACAAGCTTTAGGGCATCCTTGTCATAAACGCCGTGCGAATATGCAAAGTTTGTCACCCCCCTACCTATTGTCTGTTCCAGTATACTCTTTGAAAGAAAAACCTCATTTCGCTTTTCCTCTGCGCTCATTTTGGTGAAAACGCCATGATGCAGTCCGTGCGAGCCAATTGTAACCAAAGGATCTGCTGCCATTTCTAACAGCTGCTCTTTGGTTAAATAACCCTCTTTATCTATAAACTCTGCAAGAACGTAGACCGTAAAAGGTATATTCTTTTCTTTTAAAAATGGATATGCAATATCATATACGTCTTGTAAGCCATCATCAAAGGTGACAGCCACTTTCCTTTTGGCAGGCTTTTTGTAAACCTCTTCAACGGAAGCGTAATTTTCAAAAGAATTTATAATATCATAAAACTTTTTAGTATCTACCATACAACTGCTTTTTTTGCGATTGGGATTGTTCGATACGTGATGAAAAAGCATTATAGCAGAAGAAGGTAATCTAAAAACTATAAAGTCATAAATTTTTATAAGGAATCTACGCATTTCAATTACCTCCCCTATTAATTTTACCTTTAAATATTTTGTCAATTATCTTCTGCCTATAATCCTTTAATAAAATGCCCTCTACCATAAGTTTAACATTGGGTCGCATATCTTTAAAGAAGCACGGCAATAACATACTTGTTGAGATTTCTGTTATAAGCGATGCTAGTGCAGCTCCAGAAGCACCCCAAATTGGTATAAGTAGGTAATTTAGAGCGATATTTATTATCACAGCGCCCACATACATATACTTCAAGTATTTTTGTTTATCCTCGCACACTATCCAGGCACTTCTTGCCACTCCAAGATAAGAGAAGGCCGTATACCAGGTAACAATCCTAAGCGGCGCAACCGAGGGTAAATATTCTTTTCCGTATAGAATTAATATCGCCTGCTTTCCGAAAATCACAAAAAGCATTGATACAAATGCAGATATGTAGAAGACCAGCATATATAACTGCCTGTTTTTTCTTTTAAATCCCTCTTTGTCCGTTTTATGCAAGGTAACAATTGTAGGCCGCAAAGAATCTATAATTGCGCTCAGCACAAACACCCATACAAGACATATGGAAGAGGCAATGGAGTAATATCCAACCTCGCTCTCATTAAGCATATGCTTTAACATAAGCTTATCGGTTTGTCCATATATGGCAACCATCATTCCCGATAGAATATAATGATAACTTTTTGAGAGCAACGCCTTTCCTGTAGCAAACGAAAATGTGAGTCTTGGACCTTTATGCGATTTGTAAAATGCGAAAAGTATTATTGCAATAACAATGTAGTCCACCGATGTTGCCAGAGCAAACCAATAAACATTCATTTTAAGGGCCAAAAGCACTATCTTATATATTGCGGTAAAGGTGTAACCCACCAAGGCTGCAATAGCAGTCACCTTTGCCTTATACTGTGCTTGAAACCAATAGTTAAAGGTTTCAAATATATGGAAAATCAGACCCAAGCTCGCAAGAGCTACAACAATAATGGTAACCGTTTCTCCGACATCCACAACCATAACAATTAAAACTATTGTTATGGCAGACAGTAAGCTTGAAATTGCTCGCAGTATCAGAGCAGTGCCAATGATCTCCCCCTCTTTTTCGGGAGAATCTATGAATTTTTTAACAAGTATTGCATTAATACCCAGGTTACTAACGGAGGTGAAAAAGGTTACATATGCCGTAGCATAATTTATAAGGCCATAGTTATTGGGCCCCAAAAATCTCGCCATAATTACGCTTACAACAAAAGAGATTGCCATTTGGAATACTCTTCCTGCTATAAGCCAGCTGGCATTGTTAACTTCTTTGTTCTTTAGAAGCTTTTGCACTTTTCTCCCCCTTGCTCTGTATTTTAAGTAATATATAAATCGAATTTCATTAAACGGTTTTTACGCTGTTTGCCAATTCTTCTATAAGAGCATAATATCTTTTAAGGATTGGTAGGCCACCTATCGGGCAAACTCGCTCTTTTAGAAATGGGAGCGTAAAAATCAGAAAATAGTCAAAACGTTTATCTTTTTCGAACTCTGTGCCAAAATGTGCAAAGAATTTTTGGAGCACCTCGTCCACCTCGCCATTTATGTAGGTTTCAAAAGGTGCCTTGTCGCCGTATAGAGCGGGATTTATCATATAAAAGAAAAGGTCGTAAAAGAAAGCTCTTTTTTCCACGTGTTCCCAATCTATCCACCAAAAATCGGTCTTGCCATCGCAATCACCATAAATAAGATTATCCTTGGAAAGGTCGCCGTGCTGAGTGCAAAGCGGGATTTCGGTGTCCATAAGTGAAGGGTTTATTCTATCAGCAATTTTCTGCAAATAGCCATTCATCTCTTCATCATAGGAGAAACTAATAAGCTCGCTAACCGTTCGCTTTGGGAGATTTTCGGTTTTCTGATTGTAAGCAACGGTAGAATAACAAATATTCTCAATCGCCAAAGCATCTGTATCATAATTTTTAAGTTTTACCATAGAAATCTCAAAAGAGGTTTCGTACCTACTGTCCTTTTTAACACTAGGCATATTGTAGGCCTTGCCAAATAACTCATACTCCTTTATTTGCTTTTCGGCCTCTTCTCTTCCCACGCAAATGGTTAAAATCTTATCGTTTTTAAATGAAAAAAGTTTAACCTCGCGGACTGCATCATAGTTGTTCGCAATATAAAATCCATCATATTCCCCGGTGGATTTTTTGTTTTTATTTGTAAAATAACCTATGCCGTTCAAAAACTTAATAATGCTCTGCATTATTTTGCTGGAGCTGCCCTTTTCAAAATAAAGGCGTGATTTTTCGCTGACCTCGGGACTGTCTAAAGAGAGTGCGCGAAAAATGTTATGCTGATGATACTTTCCGCATGCCAATACGTCACTATACCGTTTCAGCACAGATTTTACATATTTAATTTCACCTAAAATTCTTAATGCTGATTTTATTTTCATACGCTTCTCCTAAGCAAAACTGGACGGTAATGTTTTTAAAAAACATATAAATCAAATTTGCTCGCCGCTCAATTCTTCATAAAGCTCAATATATTCACTGAATCTATCATTCATATCAAAAGCTTCTGCTCTTTTTATGCAAGCATCCTTCGAAAAGGGTTGCTCCTTGCAAATTCTAACTATTTCCCTTTCCATAGATTCTGCATTCTTTTCGCTTGTTACCGCACCGCAGGTTTCATTTATAATTTCAGAGCTTCCACCCGTATTAAAGGTTACAACAGGTGTGCCGCATGCAAGCGCTTCCATATTAACGGTTGGAAAGGTGTCTTCCCTTGTAGGATTCACAAAAACGTCGGCTGCCGTATAAATTTCAGCCAATTCCTTTTGATTTTGGGTGCGGTGGATTGATATAATGCCACTAGGCAAAAGCTTGTCCGTATTGTCGTCTGTACCAACTAAAACTATTTGATATTTTTCTCTGTCCAAGCGCTCTGAAAGCTCACAAAATACGTCCAAACCTTTTTTAACTCCCCAGCCAAACGCAACACCCAAAAGAATTTTTTTGTCGGACGAAATATTGTACTTTTCCCTAAAATTGCTTTCAGCAGGCCCGAAAACTCCAAGGTCAATTCCGTTATTTATGACCTTTATGGGATGCTCGCCAAGAAAGGACTGACGGACCTTATCAGCAAGCCACTCAGAGGGAGTAACAATAGTTAAATCTTTAATGTCGGTAAACCACTTTTTCTTTAGACAATACATTTTTGCTGCCTTATCTACAAAAGCCGACGGGTATTCTTTATATTGCGTACAACCCTTGCAACCGCCTTTCCACTTTTCACATCCCGCATATTCAAAATGTGGGCAGTGCCCTGTAAAAGACCAGCAATTGTGCAAGGTCCACACAACTCTTATCTCATTCTTTTTTATATATTTAAAAAGTAAGGGGAGATTGATAAACCAAGCGTGAAGGTTGTGAAGATGTATTACGTTAGGTTCAAACTTTTTTATTTTACTTATTGCTTTTTTAGTAGCAAAATAAGAAAAACATCCTTGCAGCCCCGTAAGCTTGGCTAGCGTTTTATGAATTGCTTTTGAAATAAAACCACCAATCACCACAGCATTTTCGGGAGCGTTTTTGCCGCCTAAAGCATACCCCGAAACGGCCAAGGTTTCGTGCCCGTTTCTTTCGGCAAGTTCATTTATTCTAAGCATTATTCTGCCGGTACTGCCAAAGAAAACCGTGTTGATAGAAACTATCTTCATGAAAAACGCTACCTCTTGATTTCAGTTTTTGCATAATTTTCTTTATAGTGCGCGCTTGCCATGCCGTGAACCAAAAGCAAAGTCCAGAAAAGTATTGGATAACCCGTTACAACCGGTTCCAAAAGCATCTGTATAAATGTAATAAGATATATGGAAATAAGTGTATATTCGAATGATTTTTTATATTTTATGGCGAAGAGTTGTATCATTTTAATAAACATTGAGGCAGTAACAACCAATGACAGCATAAATGGAATTATTCCATAAAAATCATAAAATTGTTGCCAGAAATTGTGCGCATTATGGTTTGTTGTCTCCAACCCAAATCCACCACCCCAAGGATGGTCAAACATAATGTTAAAATATTCTTTTGCTATTTCAGTACGAGAACTCTCCATGCCCTCATCTTGGAATCTATCTACAATTGGGCTTTCTAAAACCGCCGTTTTAACACCAAACAAGTTCATTTCGAATAATAGGAAAAGAAGCACTGCTATAAACACAAACACCAAGAGATGGGTGTAGTTTTTATTTTCATTTGCCGCAAATCCCATTACAAGCAACAGGGCTAAAAGCATTATCATCAAAAGAAAAGGCGTTCTTGTTGCAGTTTGCATATTTATAAGAATTACCATTATAATTCCCACAACACTAAAAAGCTTTACAAGTAATTTTGGGTTATAAATAATACTACTAACTGTATAAGCGATAACATATGCAGATAACAAGCCGATAAGTGTAACCGCAATTTCTTCACCTGTCCAAACACTAACAAGAGTGCGCCCCTCAATGCCGAGTCGCAAATTGTTTATATACATAAGCCCTATATGAGCCACGTACCCCAAACAAATGGCAAAAAGTGTTCGATTTATATATTTCTCTTTATCTGTTGACATTGCATAACCGCAATACCCAACAATAAAGGGCAAAACAAAGTTGAGGGCCTTGCACACTTCATTAATAAGGCTGTGACCTGTAATCAAATGTACCCCCGGGAATATCAACATGGCTATTATCATGCCAAAAGACATAAAAAGCAAAATCGTGCCTTCAACGGTGAATTTAGCATTTTTTATGTACAAAACATTGTATATTCCGAACAAGAGAAGTACTATACTTCCCCTGCCCAAGAAATTCATACTAACAAGTGCTAATAGCACATAATTTAATATTATGTCCTCATATCTCTTTGACCCTATAATATTGTTCATCTACTCACCTAATACTTGTTTTATCAAATTAGTATTTTTATCCAATTTGTGATTTTTTGCTGCCAGCAAAAGTGCCCTCCGCACTATTTCTGCCTGTAGATTCTTATCGCCGATAATTTCATCCAGTTTGTTGGGCAAATCTTTCTTTTTTGTAACGCAAAAAGCCACTTGATTTTCAATCAAATAATCCATAGAGGCAATGCCTTCAGGACCATATGCCAGAAGACATGTGCCACTGGACAAGGAATCGGCAATTTTTGTTGAAACTGAATATGCAACTGTTTTTTTCATTTTCTCATCGAATGACTCAGTATGAATAAGCAACATGCTTTCCGCAATCACTTTCTTCACCTGCTCAGCGTCTATCTTACCACAAAAGTTTATTCCGTTATCTTTGGTTAGGTGCTGAATGATCTCCGGCCGTGTCTCAGCCGAATAAACATCAATATATTGCGGCCTATCTTGTATAGATGACTTCATAAGTGTTTTGCCAATTTCTATCAACTGCTCAAACCTCTTGTTGGACACATTCCCCAAATAAGATATTTTGTTGGTTTTGGGTTCGTCAAATGGTTTCTCAATTTCGCTCCCCGTATGTAGAGTGTAACAGGGTTTGTTAAAAAATTTCGAATAATCATTGCTCATTTTATCGCAAATTGTAAAAATTGCCGTAGCATACTCCATAGTCTTTTTAACACGCTTCATAAAAAGCTTATGGTGCCATCTTCCAAGTAAGCTGCCCTCATTTTTATTATATAAATAGAAATCATCGACACAAGAAACGTAAAGCGGCACATTTTTTCTCTTTGCAATTTTTAGTGCAATATTATATATGAATGAATAATCTCCTGACGCTAGAAATATAGCTTCCGGATCAAAATCGTCAACCCATTGCCATAGTTTTTTTGTGTCCCATTTGGCGAGACGCCACAAAAGATTTCTTGCAAGATACACCTTGGCTGTTCGTTTGCGCGCCTTTTGTGATATGTTGTAGGTTACTCCTGTAGTTTTCCTGACGTCTTTTAAATTTTTATCTATATCCAATTTTGAAAATCGTCTTCCACTATTTCTTTTGACAATAGAAAACAAAGCTTCTTTATCTGTAACACGATAATAATTAACGCATGTGGAATCATCATTAGGAACCTCATCACAAACGTATAACTGTGCAATGTCGCTCATTCCCCAACCATCAAAATACATGGATAGAGTCTTGCCCATATTTGTGGTTTTGGTGAATATATTATGACTTATTACTAGTACTCTCAAGTAAATTCACACCCATATTTTATAATTTAAAATCTTGCAGTACGGTGGTATGTGCAAACAATCGTTTCTAATTTTTATATCCTTTATTGAGATCCAACAAAATTCTATCATGGCGAGAAACACGTTTCTCCTCGGGCGGAAGCTGCATATAGTCACCATAAAGTGTAGAAAGGTATTTATCGGGGTGCTCCACGCCATTTAAAACATATTCACCAAACTGTATCGGAGTGGGTTTCCCGTAAATCCATCTTGGCATTAAGCTCGTCAAACGGTTCATATCCATAAGGCAACCGACATATTCATATTCATCGAAATCTTGCTTTTTGCAAAGGAAATTGATTTTTTGATTTAACTTTGCTCTATTAATCAAAAGAGGAGATATGATGCGGCCTATCAAAATTGAAATATTTTTATACCATGCTCTTCGTTTTAAAAAACCACAGCAAATCATATTGTTAAGTATTCTATGCCGCTTAATAGGTTTGAAATTCTTAACCGCTTCTTTATATGTTTGCCCCGCACCATCCAACGGAAAAACATCAATATAAATTCCCCTTGCAATAGGGTGCCTTTGTTCTTCTATAAGGGTTGTAGTCGTGTCAAAAAGTTTAGCCCAAAGTGTAGTGTACTCGGGATTGTCATTCCCAGGAAATTCGAACATATACTGCCCTGGTCCTTCGGTTTTACAAAGTTGCCTTAACCTCTCATAATCTGCTCTTGGCATTCCAACATCTATATCATCATCCCACGGTATAAACCCTTTATGCCTTACCGCGCCAAGCATCGTGCCGTATATAAGATAATATCTCAAATTATGATTTTCACAGTAGGTGTGAAACCAACCGAGCATCTTGGTAAGACGCTGTTGCATCTCGTTCATGGAAGTTCTCCTTTTGTAATTTATAAATCCTTAAATTATTAAAACTGCCTCTTATTATCCTTTGGCTTTTTAACTATGTGTTACATGTTATCAATCAATAATATTTCAATCTATATACCCATTATTTAAATCCAATAAAATCTTATCATGGTGAGAATCTCTCTCTTCTTCAGGTGGGAGTTTCATATATTCCCCATACAATGCTGCAAGATATTTGTCGGGGCTTTCCACCCCATTAACCATAAATCCCTCAAATTCTATGGCTGTAGGGTTGCCATAGATCTCTTTTTGCATTAGACTTTTTTCTCCATATTCGTCTAAAAGTGATCCTACATATTCGTAAGAATCATAATCTCTTTGCTTGCAAATGTCATCCATCTTTTTTATCAATTTTGTTTTGCTAATAAAAAGTGGCGATATTATTCTTCCCAACAAAATCAGAGCATTCTTATACCACGCTCGACGTTTTAATAGGCCACAGCTAATCATGCTATTAAGAATTCTACACCTTTTTATTGGCCGAAAATTTTTCAGCGCTTCTTCATAAGTTTCACCTATACCATCGAGTGGAAAAATATCAATATTAATACCACGCCTTACCGGATATCTCTGCTTTTCTATTTGGGTTGTTGTGGTATCAAAAAGCTTAGCCCATCTATAAGGATACTCGCAATTATCTCCTGGAAATTCAAACACATACTGCTCTTTACCGCTCAACTTGCAAATCTCTCTTAATTTCTCATAATCTGACCTCGGCATACCAACGTCTATGTCATCATCCCACGGTATAAACCCTTTATGTCTTACCGCACCAAGCATTGTGCCATGCACCAAGTAATATCGCAAATTGTGTTCTTTACAATACGAATGCAACCAACACAACATTTTGAGCAACCGTGCTTGCAATTCATTCATCGTTCTTCTCCTATATATCGATATATTTTTATGTTCTCAAAAGAAGAAATACTAAAATTCCTTTATCTTTTGCGCAAAGGCGCATTAGCCCACTTATACACTATAAATTATACTACTTTATATTCTTTATGTCAACATTTATTAGCGTTTGCTCATATATAAATAGAGCAAACCGCCGAAGCTAAGTTTACTCAACCTCGGCGGTTTGCCATGTTACTTTATTAAACCTTTAAACTCTCAGTGGAACTCCACTGTTATACCCTTTGCAATTGCATAGCTGTGTGCATAAGAGCCCTCTACTACCTGCAATACCACATTGGGGTTCGTTCCTTGGAACAAGCCACTGCCAATGGAGGTCACTTCTGCAGGAATGTATACTACAGTAAGGGCAGGACAGTAATAGAATGCATATTTTTCGATAGTCTTAACGGAATCCGGAAGAACTATTTCAGTAATGTTCTTCATATAACCGAATGCTGCCTTGCCAATGGTCTCAAGCGTGCTATCCGCCTCAAACTCAACTGCGGAAGCAGTTACTTTAAAGAATGCAAATGCGCCAATCTTTGTAATGCCCTTTGAAATAACTATTTTGCTTACTGCAAGCTTAGCCCAAGGAGCGGTTGTGTATCCGCCAACTGCAGCATAGTCAGGCATTACGCCGGTACCAATAATCTTAAGGGTTCCGTCAGAATAGAACTCCCAAGCAATAGTATCAGTAAGCTCACCCCTTTGAACAAGAACAATTTCGTTACGAAGCTCTACTGCAATACCATTCTTAACTGCATAAGTGTGAGCATAAGAACCATCTGCTACCTGCATTACTACGTTTGCATAACCACCCTGGAACAATCCGTAGCTAATAGAAGTTACACCTGCGGGAAGATATACTGTGCTTAGTACAGGGCAATAATAGAATGCATACTTATCAATAGCGGTAACATTGCTCGGAAGAACAAGACTTGTAAGCTTATTCATATAACCAAATGCTGCCTTACCGATGCTTTCAATCTTGCTGCCGGTTTCAAACTCAACCTCAGTAGCAGTAGTTTTGAAGAATGCAAATGCACCAACACTTGTAATATCCTTAGCTACCACAATCTTGTTTATCGCAAGCTTGCCCCAAGGAGCAGTTGTGTATCCGCCGGCTGCGGCATAATCAGGCATTGCGCCGGCGCCAAGAACCTTAAGGGTTCCATCAGAATAGAACTCCCAAGTAATGGTGTCTGTAAGATTTCCACTTTGAACAAGAACTACTTCTGTACGAAGCTCAACTGCAACACCCTTAGATACCGCATATGTATGTGCATAAGAACCATTTGCAACATTCATTACTACATTAGCATTGCCGCCGTAGAATAGGTTGTTTCCGAGTGATGTTACACCTGCAGGCATATATACGCTTGTAAGTGCGGGGTTGTTATAGAATCCATAGGTTTCAACTGTCTTTAGTTCATCGGGAAGAACAAGACTTGTAAGCTTATTCATATAACCAAATGCTGCCTTGCCAATTGTCTCTAACGCACTGTCTGCCTCAAACTCAACCGCAGAAGCGGTAGTTTTAAAGAAGGCATAAGCACCGATTCTTGTAATGCCCCTTGAAATAACAATCTTTTCTACGTCAAGACCTGCCCAAGGAGCAGTTGTGTTACCTGCCGAAACGGCATAGTCGGGCATTGCGCCCTCACCTGAAATTTCAAGTGTTCCATCAGAATAGAACTCCCAAGTAATGGTGTCGGTAAGCTTACCGCCAGCAAGGGTTGCTATTCTTGTTGTGTAATTAAAGCCCTTATTTTTAGCCCATGTTTCAGCCAAACTACCTGCAACTACGCTATAGGTTGCATCGGTAGACTCCTTGAATGCAGTGGTTGCAATATAGGAAAGCTTTGCGGGCATTTGAACATTCTTTAGAGCCGGACAAAGTTCAAACACACCGTTATCTAATAGTTTAACGCCATCTGGAATAACAACATTTTCTAAGGAAGCATGTTTAGCTATAGCATGTTCCCTAATAGCAGTAAGTACACTGCCCTCCTCAAACACAATTGATATGAGGTTCTTCATGTTATAAAACGATCTGGTACCAATGGTTGTAATTTCTTTTCCAATTTTAATCTCTACAACAATATCACGATACTCATTATACCAGGGAGCAAATCTGATGGCCGCATAATCATACATATCTCCTGAGCCGTCAAGCACAAGCTGGCCATCCGCAAATAATACGAACCATATATTATCACCACACATACCAGCAAGCAAAACATCCTCGGTTGCAATAAACTCGCCCTTATTAAATGTTATGGTTGTGTCGCAAACATTATACTGTCCGTCATATGCATATCCGTTTTCATCAAACAAATAATAAACAGTTCCAACCCTTTGATATCCAGTGAGATATTTGCCAGCTGCAAAGTACATAGTTTTGCCTTCAAACTCTACAAAACCATCGGCACTGAACACTTTACCACAGTCGCAAACAAGTTGGTTATCTATGTGTTTATATGTGTGGCCTGTGGCGGGAACTGTGGTACCCCAATCAATTACTGAGCCACAACCGTCGCTGGTATCACACTCATGATTATAATGCTTTACTGTATCGCAAGTACAGCCTACACAAAATACTCTGTCGGTATAACCCGCTTCGGTACAGGTTGCTGCCTTACTTTGAGGCTCGCCTGCTTTGTGAATATGGAAGCTGGCCTTATCCTGATAGAAGTTTGCGTAACCTGTGTTTTTGGAGTTACGATAACGGTTAAGCTCTGTGGTTACTACATACTCTTTAGAAGAGAATGTTGCTGTTGTGCCATCGGTATAGGTAACTTCGCCTGCATCAGCGTCAACTACAACCTTAATCTTGAACACGCCGTCGGAAAGCCACATGCCGTAAGGAGTCATGGCAAAATATTTATCTTGCTTTGCAGGGTCATCCTGAACCATACCAAGCTTAATATACTCGGGGTCAAGGTGCGCCTTTGCCTGCCAAATACGAACAGGAAGCTTGGCAAGAATGCTTGTAGTTGCCTCGATTTCATCTGAAACTCTTGTAATAGTTATAGTTGCATTATTATTGCCATCAACAGTATATGTTGCCTCAAAACCGTATGCAACATCGAGACCCGCGAGATCCCACTCGTTAACCTGGTCGAGATTTATGTTGGTGGTTACCGCATCAATCTTAGTAATATCATCAGCAACAAGGTTTAGGTACATAACAGCACCGGCAGGAATCTCTGTAGCTGTAGGATCGGCAAGTTCTAAACGAACGGGGCTCTTTTCTGTGTTAACAACTACCTTACGTGCAATACTGCCAAGGTTGCCCTGCTCGTCACAAATTTCAAATCTAATGGTATGAACGCCGTCAGCAAGATTTAATGAGGCGGAAATTTTACCACTAGCGTTGGTTGTAACGCCTGTTGTAATCTGCTTGCCGTCAACATAAACCTTAGCAGACTTGGTGTTGAGGCCGGTGTAATTAACTTTTGAGGTATTTTCTTTTGACTGCGCCAAAACTGTGATGTTGCCATTTGCAATAACAGCACCGTCAACGATTTCATCAGCACTGTCTTGTGCATTAGCAATACCCATACTTGTAAAGTAGGGATTTTCTCTATCGATAACTGCCTCAGAGTAGTCAACCGTTACATCATCAACGTAGAATGTGTAATCGCTCATTGAGTTAAATCCGGTTGAATTGTCAGTTATCATAATCTGGAAGTAGTCAATTACAGTCCAGCCGTTAAGGAGGACATCGTAATTAACATAGAACCAACCCTCATCGGCAACTCCGCCGTTTGCAAGCAAGTCTTTAAATTTGATATCCTGTGATTTAGCGGTTCCAATAGGACTGTTTACCGGATCGGAAATTGCACGGCCCTGAAGCCTAAAGGTTGCACAGTCAATCAAGGCTTTAGCGTTAGGGATATATAGCCACATACCAAAGTTTGATGCCTCAGAAACATCGATAGCTTCGGGGAACCAAACGTTAATCTGTTTAGCACCCATTGAAGTTGTCCATGTCCAGTCAAGATGTACTGCTAAAGCATTGTTGCCGTTACGAACCTTGCCTGTGGTTTTATCAACTAATTTAAGTTCTTCCTTTGTGCCTATGCCAATAGGGCTTCTTGCTTTATAACCACTCCAGCGGTACTGGAAGTTCTGGTCTGTTTGTATATCGGATGCATGCCAACCATAAATATAGGTACCATCCTTGTTTTTACCTGTTGTGCTATTGTCAATGATTAACTCATAATTGTTTTCAAAATCAAAAACAATTTCAGAAGCTTTACCGAATTTTACAGTAGCAGTTACAGTTTTGGTGGGGTCGCAAACAAGGGTAGCAGTAAGCGTGCCGCCGGCAACACCGCTATCCTGTTGACAGGTTGTAAATAGATTGCCGTCTATTGTACCCATTTTTTCATCAGAAAGGGTTAGGATAATGTCGCCAGGTTTAGTTGTAACTGTGTTAAGACCTTCATTAGTTGTAACAGAAAGGTTGATTTCCGCTGTCTCGCCATAAGGCAAAACAAGCTTATCCATTTTAAAGGCAATATCGGGAACTACGATATTGATTGTTGTTTCACCAACAACTTCACCTTCATAAACCATCTGTGCGGTAACGGTACCTTCTTTGCCGTTGGAAATGAATTTTCCGTCAGCAATTGTACCCATGCCGTCCTCTTTGATTTGCCATATAACGTCCTCAGGAATTTCTGCAGGATTACCTGCAAGGTCGGTACCGATTACGTCAAATTCTACTGTTGTGCCGGGGGTATAATATTTGTCCTCTGCAGAAATGTGTGCACGGCTAAAGGTGCCGTCTGCAGGGGCGGTAGAGATAAACACTATACCGCTGGTGGTGGGACGAAGACTACCATCAGAGGGGGAGTTTTGAACTGCAAGTTCCTCGCTGGGGCGTTTTGTAACAAAGGTTGATGAACCTCCGCCGTCGCAGTTAGCAGCGTATGTACAGCCAAGAGAAATCATAACCTCTGCAAGCTCATACATGTTCATACCACAGGAGTAAGGCGACTGACGACCATCATTTTCCATGGCAACAACAGTGCCGTCTGCCTTAATTCCTACAACAGAACGCGGCTCACCACCTGTGTGGCTTTTTGTATATTGGTTTTTACCATCTTTTACAATGTAGCCACTAGAGCAGGGAATAACCTGCTCTTCCCAACCATCAAGGTCGGCAGCAGAGGTAACGGTTACCATTTCTACTTTGGGAATGTCGGCAGGTCTTTGAATGCCGTCTTTTTCATCGTAGTTGATGACGATACAGGTGGGGAATCCAACAGAATGGTCGAACAAAACCTCGCCATCAAGCATCATAAAGCCCAAGGGCTCACCGATTCTGTCAGGATTTTTAGCATATGTATCGCCGTTATACCAGCTAAGGCAGGTATTCATACCGCCCACTACGTTAAGGCCCCAGTTATCTCTAATCCAGGTAGTCTGCTGGTACATATCAGCCGTCTGATATTTCGAGGTGTTCATTTCTGCATAGCTACCGATAACCTTAGCATAAGGGTTGTTAACGTTAGCTTCCATAACGTGAATAACCTGACGATACGAACCGGCATCGTTATTTAAAACAATTTCCGATTCGGAAATACCTGGGGAAATTTCCCAGTCCTTTTTGCTGATTAGATTGTAATAATCATCTTGATTTGTGCTATGGTCATAATCAACTGCAGCAGAAGCACTAAATGGGAACGCACCCAAAAGCACCGCAAATGCAAGAAGCAATGACAAAAGCTTTTTCGAATTACTTTTCATTTTTGCACCTCTTTTTGAAATTTTTAGCCAATAAGATTAACCCTTAACGGCCTATAAAACCGCCAAACCTTTAAGCTATAATTAGCTGGCTGTCCCTCCCTATCTTTCCTCAAAATATATATTTGACTTTTATTTTTTATATGCCTTAAAAAGGTGATGTGACACCATTTCTTCCTTTGGTAATGCGCCCATATAATTTCCATGGGCAATTTGTTCATCAACTCCGAATAATAATTATAAACTTTTATTTATGCAACAATATACCTACTGTATGCGCGGGTGAAATGCAAACCGCTTTAAAGATATTCAATGTAAACGGTACAAACTTTTTCATTCTAAGATATGCATATGCCAAAACGGCAAAATGCCTTACGCGTATATACCTAACAGTTTTCTTGTCCAATCGTTCAAAAAACGTTTTTTTGTACTCAAAAAGCTTGTTTTCACCCTCAATTTTACTCTTGCCGCTTGAAAGATTTCCCTCGCCCGTATGGACGTGAGCCTTTACATAACAAGCATTAAGATATGAGAATTTTCCTCCGCCAAGGATTGCCTTCTGAACAAGATAAAATTCATCACCCACATCAATGGGGTCAAACCCACCTATTTTTTCAAGGTAAGATTTTCTAAACATTAAAGTATCGGTTCCTGTAATGTGATGCATAAGATGGTACTTCAAAAGCGCCTGCTCGTCCGTATTTTTAATATAAGTACGAACACGCTTATCAACAAGAATTCCACCTTCACTGTAAAGATAAAGGTCTGTTATTCCAAAATCGGCATCAGACTCCGAAACGTTTTGCACCTGTGTTTCAATTTTCTTCGGCAAATAAATATCGTCATCGTCCAAAAAGGTTATGTACTCACCCTTTGCGGCTTCTATTCCCGCATTCCTTGTTTTGGCCGAACCCCTGTTTTCACTGTTTACTATATGCGTAAGCGGAATTTGTTTATTCTCTGCCTTAAACTTTTCGACGATATCTTGCACCTTTTTGTTCCACTCTTTATTAGCATTGTCGTCTACCACAACTATTTCGAAATTTTGGTAGGTTTGTTCTGCCAGTGAAAAGAGCGCCTTTTCAAACGCCGTATCACGGCGATAGGTTGCAATAATAACACTAACTAAAGAAGACATTATTTTTTAACCGCCTCTTTTTGTTTTTGTAGCTCGCCTGTTCCGCCCTCAACAACGCCGTCGTGCTTAATAACACTAACCACCGTCATAAAAAGGCATTTAATATCAAAGAAAAAGCTTACTTTTTCTGCGTACTCGCCGTCAAGCCGAGATTTTTCGGAGATTTCTAGTTCGTCCCTACCATTAATCTGCGCCCAACCAGTAAGGCCGGGGCGAATATCATTGGCGCCATATTTGTCCCTTTCAGCGATAAGGTCGTATTGGTTCCAAAGTGCAGGACGGGGACCTATAAGGGACATATGCCCAAGCAAAATATTTATAATTTGCGGAAGCTCATCCAAACTGGATTTTCTAAGAAATTTACCAACCCTGGTAATATACTGCTCTGGATTATCCAAAAGGTGGGTTGGCTTTTCCTTAGGTGTGCTGACCTTCATGCTTCTGAATTTGTATAGATTAAAATATGTAATCTCACCGTCTTTAGATTTTCCTACCCTTTTTTG
Organism: Acutalibacteraceae bacterium; assembly: GCA_045630265.1. Classification (GTDB taxonomy): domain Bacteria; phylum Bacillota; class Clostridia; order Oscillospirales; family Acutalibacteraceae; genus UMGS1279. Next base: position 5,411 of record JAZQSV010000046.1, on the reverse strand, counting down.
CTTAAACAATATCGGTCCTGGGTCATCAATAACTATTGCAAGGCAAATAATAAGCGCCGGTAGGGGAAGTAGAAGAATGCAAAAAAATGATACTAAAAAATCCAAAACGGGCTTAACTATTTTTTGATAAATAAGTCCTCACTCCAAAACTGCACAAAAATAATTTTTCACCAAGTTACAATATGTACATTATATATAAAAATTATACCATTCGTCGATATCAATTTCAATAGTTTGCATACATTTTTTACAGAATTGTAAACTTTCTTCTTTGTTTTATAACATATTTTTCCAATTGTTACATATTATTTCCTCAATTCAAAAACTTTTTCAAAAAAGCGAGTGACTTCCAAGCGCAGATATGATATAATCTTGTTTGTATATAACTTAAAACTCATATTAAACTTTAATATTTTCAGGAGGCATTATGAAAAACGAACTAAAAGAAAAATACGGCCTTTTCACCGCCATTTCAATGGTTGTTGGTATTGTTATTGGCAGTGGCGTGTTCTTTAAGGCTGAAAAGGTTCTTACCGCCACAAACGGCAATCTCCCGCTTGGTATCCTTGCTTGGCTTTTAGGTGGACTAATTATGATGGTTTGCGCCTACTCCTTTGCAACCCTAGCAACCCGCTATAAGGGTGTAAACGGTGTTGTTGACTATGCTGAGTCGGTTGTAGGAAAGCCATATGCCTACATAATCAGCTGGTTTGTAACCTTTATCTACTACCCTGCCATTACTTCGGTTTTGGCTTGGGTTTCGGCCAGGTACACCGGTACACTTTTCGGCTTTGCCCCTAACGACGTAAACGTTATGATAATATCCTTTGCGTATATGATTATCTTCTACGCTCTTAATACCCTTTCCCCGCTTATTGCAGGCAAATTTCAAGTTGCCACAACGGTTATTAAGCTTATACCCTTGCTGCTAATGGCGGTTATTGGAACTGTTGTTGGTCTTAGCAATGGCATGACTCTGCAAAACTTTACCGCCGAGGTTGCAGCACCCAAGGGCGGTTACTTAACCGCTATGTTCTCGGCTCTCGTTGCATCTGCCTTTGCTTACGATGGTTGGATTGTTGCCACCAGTATTAACGCAGAGATTAAAAACTCCAAACGCAATCTTCCCATTGCCTTAATTCTAGGCACAGGCATTATCGTTATTGTGTATATACTTTATTACGTGGGTCTTGCGGGCAGTGTGCCTAACGCCGAGCTTATGGGCAGTGGCGAACAGGGCGTAAAACTTGCATTTGAAAAAATCTTTGGTTCTATAGGCGGTGTTGGTCTTTACGTTTTGGTTATTATCTCCTGCCTCGGCACACTCAATGGACTTATGGTTGCAACAACCAGAAGCGTATATTCTATGGCCGCAAGAAATAGAGGTATAAAACCCAAAATGATGAGTGAGGTTAGTGAAACAACAAATATGCCACTAAATGCCTCTATCATTGGTCTTTTAGCAGCAATGTTCTGGCTTCTTTTCTTCTACGGTGCAAACCTTGCTCCCGTTAGTTGGTTTGGCAAATTCGGATTTGACTCTTCAGAGCTCCCCATAGTCACTCTTTATGCTATGTATATTCCCATTTATTTTATGATAACCATAAAAGAGAAAGACCTTGGCTTTGTAAAGCGCTTTGTAATGCCGTCCCTTGCAATTATTTGTTCTATGTTTATGATGGTTGCAGCTGTTTTCTCACACAAAATAAGCACCCTTTGGTATCTTATTGTGTTTGCGGTAATTATGCTTTTGTCCATCCCCTTTTATAAGGCAAAAAAGAAAGACTAAAAAATTAATAGTATAAACGTACCGCCCGACAGCTTGTCGGGCGGTTTTGCTTTCAACCGCTAATGCTTGGTAGATTTCCCAAATTGTCGCTTTCCCTAGAATTGGGGATGGATTTTAAATACTCTGTGTCCCCGCGGTGGGCAACACCCACACCCGCTATTCCTCCCTGCTTTGCAAGGTTAACCGCCTCGGCCTTTTCTAAAACCCGCCCATCAGAAAGGCGGTAACCCGTAACCCTACCGCCCTGCTTTACAAGGGAAGTAATATGCTTTGCACCGCTTTTTGGTGTTGGTATGCTATCTAACGTGTTTTTTACCAGTTCTTCTTTTTCCATAAATAACTCTCCTTTGGATTTAGTATTTTATCTTGACAGAAAAAATATGTATGAAAATATTTAGTTTTTTCAAAAAAGACTTGATTTTTAGTAAAGGTTACATTATAATATTTAGGTCAGTTGAACATGTATGGAGAAGTCGCCTAGTCCGGTCGAGGGCGCACGATTGGAAATCGTGTAACGGTTAATCGCCGTTCGAGGGTTCGAATCCCTCCTTCTCCGCCAAAACGAAACCACCCGACAGGGTGGTTTTTGTTTTGGTGGAGAGGGAGGGTGAGAACCCGTAGGGTAGAGTAATATATCCGAACACGTTTTTAGAATGATATTTTACTCAGTGGTAATAAAAGCTATTTCTTTTGAAAATTTTCAACCTCGAAGCGATAAGATTTTTGATGATTTTTGTTAAGATTGCGCGAAGAAAGGCTGACGCCTTTCAAGAGCAAGATTGGCAAAAAGCGCAAAAATATTCCGCTTGGAGGCGGGTGCGGATATATTTCTCTGCCCTAAGTTCGTCGTAGCAGGCCAAAATGCGCGATAGCATTTTGGAACTGCGAAGTCTCGAGCACCGCCGAAATGCCGCAACCGCTCGGAGCGGTCGGCAGAGCGACGGGCGCAGAGTATCCCGACTAAAAGCTAACGAAACCACCCGACAGGGTGGTTTTTGTTTTGGTGGAAAGGGAGGGTGAGAACCCGTGGGGTAGAGTATCCCGACAAAACATTTCCTTTATAGCAATCACCCCATTGAAGGCAAGCCCACTCTATGCTATAATATAACTGCTAAATAAACCTTGGAGGTTTTGAAAATGTCCAAAAATAAAAGATTTGAAAAAATTTACAGCCAAAGTATGGGCTCTATGGAAATTTGGGTTGACAAAGAAACCGGGGTAAATTATTTATACCGCCAAAGCGGTTATTCTGGCGGTATGACAGTTTTGCTCGATAAGGACGGAAACCCTGTCGTTACCAAAGTTAAACAGGACATTGATAATTAGGGTGCCTTTATGAATAATAAAACAAAAGATTACTATGCATTCAAAGAAATAACCGAAAATCCCATAATACTTGATTTTTCAAATTGTAAATATATTATGGAAATTCACGAGGTTTTCAAAAGCAAGTTTGGTCTTCCCGAATATTACGGCGCAAACCAAAATGCCCTTTGGGATTGTTTAAGGTACTTGTTTTGCGGTACAGAAAAAATCTCTGCCGAAATTTACGGACTAAACAGTTTGCGTGAGGATTTAAAAGACGCCACCCTAGAGCTTATAAGTGTCTTGGACGACGTTTCGAAAGAAACCCCCGCCTTTTCTTATAAAATTGTTTCGTAAACCAGATATACAAAAGCCAAACGGCCTTGGACTCGTCCAAGGCCGTTTTTAATGGTTTAAATTTATGCTTTTGTTATTCCAGAAATGTCAGAAACCTTTTTAATCGACTTAACCCTCAAAGATTCAACGGTGGGTTTAAAGCCGCTTATTTGCGAGCTGTACTCTCCCACAATAAGGGTAAGATTAGATGCGCCTATGTAGCTGTATTCTACTGCGTAGTAGTAGAGATGAGTTCTCTCATTTTCTTCTACGTCGGAGCCGCCCTTTAGATAATCATAATAAACTGTGAATGTGCCGTTTTGATTATCCTTATATCCAATGGCTTCGTGCGAATAGTCGCCGGGGCCACCTGCCGCAGGGTCGGTATAATAGAAATAGCCGTCCGAATAGGTTTGAGTAACGATAGAAAACTCGTATGTGCCCTTTTGCTTTAGCTTTTCGAACTCAGCATCACTAAAGATAAACTTCTTTCTGATTTCGGCAAGCATATCTGCAGCGGCAATTTTCTTGTGGTGCTCATCCACCCAATCTCCCTTAGCATTAAAGTGGGAGTTTTCTAAAACGAGATCATAGTTGAGTGAGCCATCATCATTGATTTTTGCGGCGCAGAAATCATTACCGTCGGTAACCGAAGCAGTAATAGCATAAATGCTAAACATAGCAAAATTCGACTGGCCGCAAGCTGTACATTTACCGTCCTTTACGGTGTGTTTTTCGGTGCCAAGGTTTGCTCCGCAGCTTTCACAGCTCTTGCCATGATAAAATACGTCAAGCTTTGAACTATCAATAATATTTTTACCTGTAGATGTTGGTACGGCTTTGACGGATGAGTGAGTGCAAGCGGGTGCCGCGGGCTTGTTAGAAGAGGTATTGTTTTGTACGGGTGTGCTCGTAGTGCTTTGAGTGTCGGCCTCATCCTTAGAGGAGGTGTCTTCAGGAGCATTTTGGGTTTCTACCGAAGTGGTAACCTCGGCCTTTATTTTAAGCTCCTCAAGCTTGTCCTCCACGGCCGTTTTGATTTCTGCCAAAACAGTATCAGCCACAACTGCTTTGTCAATAATTTCAGAGACCTTAATATCAATAACGGCGTCTTCCTGAACAAAGCCACTTTCATTTGCGACAGCAACAAGGTTATCTACAACCTCAGTTACCTTTTTGTTTTCAAAAACCACCTTTGCATTGATGCTCTTTGCGTCATCGTTAATCGGCTCAACCGCCAAAACAGTGTTATCGGCGCCAAGATAAAGACGAAACTGAGGGTTAATGGTAACCAAAATAATCGAAGCATAATTTTCGGGCTTCTCAAATACCTCCTGCACCTGACTATTATTGCCGTCCGCTTCTGGGGAGGTGCCTTTTTTCTTACAACCCGCAAAGCAGGTGAAAACCAGTGCAAATGCCAAAAGTAAACATAAAAGCTTTTTCATAAAAAACACTCCTATAGTTTTATTTGCCCTTTAATTTTAGCATACATAAATCATATTGTAAAGGACCTTGGATAACTTTGGTTATGTAAGTCATCAAATTATTATGACCTTCATATCTTTTTTATCTTGACAGGTTTATTGTACTTTATCGCATAGTCAATCATAGACCTTGTCCCCCTGCTTTTCTCGTCCCAAAAACAAATAACAAGGTCGCAACGCTCCGCCATTTGTTTGTTTCGTCTTGGCCCCGCACTTCTGCCGTATTTTTTCCAATCAGCGGGGAATTTTTCTACTTCAAATCCGCTTTCCTTAGCATATCGCTCACCAATAGCATCGGCGCCGCTCGCACAACCCGAAAGGATAATAATTTCATTATCCTTTTTAATATCATTTAGGCAAACATCAATAAATTCCTTTGCTTCGTCATAATTATTGTAATCTCTGCAACCTGCTATTACAATACGTTTAATCATAATTTGTCACCTCTTGCGTTTAGTAGACCAATTCATTATATAATGTATTAGTCTATATGT
>JAZQSV010000045.1:0-20675 GCA_045630265.1 Acutalibacteraceae bacterium | reverse complement strand
ACCAACAACCACTTTTGTGGTTATTGGTTAGTTTTGTCGGGATACTCTGCGCTCTCGGTTTATGCCGATGGCTCCGAACCATTAGCGGCAAAACCTTCGTGCTCGAGACTACACAGGCAAAAAATGCTGTCGCGCATTTTTGCCTGCTTCGACGAACACCCCTTCAGGGGTTCTCACCCTCCCGTAACGCAAAAAACCAATAACCACTTTTGTGGTTATTGGTTTTTGGTACGCCGGAAGGGATTCGAACCCCCGACCTTTTGGTTCGTAGCCAAACACTCTATCCGACTGAGCTACCGGCGCATACAGTGTGGTGACCCGGACGGGAATCGAACCCGTGTTACCGCCGTGAAAGGGCGGTGTCTTGACCGCTTGACCACCGGGCCAAATAGAAAGAACGTTTTACGTTCTTTCAAATGGTAGCGGTAGTCGGATTTGAACCAACGACACTTCGGGTATGAACCGAATGCTCTAGCCAACTGAGCTATACCGCCATATGATATCGTTTGACGACTTGACTATTATAACCGCTAAGGGCTATAAAGTCAAGTCTTTTTTTAAAAAAACTAATAATTTTTGTAAAATTGTTTCAACTTAAAAAACACCGAATTTACTACCTAGTTTCTGCCTTATTACCCGATATATTCAAAAGATAGAAAAGGATGTAAAACGCCATAAATAAAATAACTAAAGGACTGTCGGTATGGGTGTGTGCAAAACCCTTAACACTTAAAATAGGAAGTAAAATTTTTGGCACAACGTTTACTGCACAAAGAATAAAGGCTACTGCGCCAATGGTAAAGATAACTGTAGTGTTTTTGCTTTTATATAGTCCGCAAAGCATTTTACTGTGGAAAAGCAGAAAAACAAGGGTAGCAGATATGCAAAGCACATCATACAGATTGTCCGATATATTAGACATTCCGGAAAAACTTATGAATGTAGTTATAAGTCGCAAAATCCAGGCAATAACCGAAATGGGTATGTAGTTAAAATTGCATTTTTTCTTTATAAAACAATAAATACCCACGTAACAAAAAACTACGCCGCTTCCAAGAATGGAGGCAGTTCTTAAGAAAAGAAGTGTGTTGGGTACTCCTGCAAGATTTACCTTGTAAGTGAAAATCTCAGTAATCTGGGAAATACCCAATAAAAATGCTGCACTGCCAAACAGTGCGTTACTTTTTGGAATGGGGCTTAGCTCATGGTCCTTAATAAATGAGCCAAATAAAGCACAAATGGCTGTGGCTGCAACAACAAGAGCAGTGAGCAAATGGCCCAGAGTCTCAAAATCGTTATAGAAAAATCCGTTTTGAGCATTTGTAAGAAAGGCAATTTGTATGCATTTTACTATAATCGCACTAACTGTTGTAACACCTAAAAATATAAAAAATTTCAGCTTACTCAACGTTATCACCTGTAATGTTTAAATTAAAGTTTACCAAGGGATGAGGCCTTTAAATAGGCGTTTATAAATCCGTCTATATCGCCGTCCATAACTGAATTTATATTGCCGTTTTCGGCGCCGGTTCTATGGTCTTTGGCAAGGGTATAGGGCATAAACACGTAAGATCTGATTTGTGAGCCCCATGCAATTTCCTTTTGTACGCCCTTAATATCCTCAATCTTATCAAGGTGCTCACGCTCTTTAATCTCAATAAGCTTGGACTTAAGCATTTTCATGGCCACCTCGCGGTTTTGGTGTTGGCTGCGCTCATTTTGGCAGGCAACAACAATACCTGTAGGGAGGTGGGTAATTCTAATGGCTGATTCTGTTTTATTAACGTGCTGACCGCCTGCACCACCAGAACGGTAGGTATCTACTTTTAAATCCTCGGGTCGAATGTCAACCTCAACGTCGTCGTCGATTTCGGGCATAACCTCTAAAGAAGCAAAGCTTGTGTGGCGCCTGCCCGAAGAGTCAAAGGGGGAGATTCTGACAAGGCGGTGTACGCCTGTTTCTCCCTTTAAATAGCCGTATGCATTTTCACCCTCTAAAAGGAGTACAGCGCTTTTAAGACCTGCTTCTTCGCCGTCTAAAAAGTCAAGCATTTTAACCGAAAATCCGTGCCTTTCGCCCCAGCGGGTGTACATTCTTATAAGCATTTCGTTCCAATCCTGCGCCTCGGTTCCACCCGCACCTGCGTGGAAGGTGAGTATGGCGTTTTTAGAGTCGTATTCTCCAACTAACAGCGTAGAAAGCGTTGCTTTTTCAAGGCGGTTTTCAAATTCTGCTACAGAACCTAAAATTTCCTCTAAAAAGGAAAGGTCACCTTCTTCGTCCGCAAGCTCTATAAGGGTTAAGGTGTCCTCGAAAAGGGCGTTTAAACTATGGTAATTCTCAAGCTTTGCCTTCTTGGCGCTTAGGGTTTTAAGTATCTCGCTCGATTTCTCCTGCGAGTCCCAAAATCCGTCCTCGGCGGTGCGCCTTTCAAGCTCATCTATTTCTGTTTTAAGCTGTTCTAACCCTAAAGCGTCGCCTAGTGCTAAAAGCTCGGCTTTTTTGCCTTCAAGGCGTAGTTTTTGCTCTTCAAATTCAATCATTTCCTATTCACCGTAAATCCTATCTAATCTTGGCAAGAAAAGCGACCCAACCGCTTTTTTCCAACCTTTTTACGATCTCAAGACCATTTTCAGCAAGGGCTTTTTCTACTTCCTTTGCTCTTATATCAATAATACCCGAGCAAAGGAACAAGCCGTCCTTATTTAATAGGCCTAAAACATCCTTGGAAAGGGATATAATAACGTCGGCCACGATATTGGCAACCACCAAATCATATCTATCATTTATACTGTCGTTTAAATTTCCAACAATGTATTTTGTTTTATCTGAAACTTCGTTAATTTCGGCATTTTCCCTTGCAACCTTTACGGCAACGGGGTCAATATCCACGCCAACTGCACTTTCAGCGCCTAAAAGCACCGAAGCAATAGAGAGTATACCACTGCCCGAACCAATATCCAAAACTGTTTGCCCGTCGCGAACCAACTCATCAAGCGCTTCCAAACACATTGATGTGGTGGCGTGTGTGCCGGTTCCAAATGCGGCGCCGGGGTCAATACTAAGCACCTTACGGCCGTCCTTGTTTTCATATTCCTCCCAGCAAGGACGAATACAAAGGTGCTCTCCAATTTCGGTGCATTTAAAAAACTGCTTCCAATTATTTTCCCACTCGGTTTCACTTATGGTATCCTCCTCTAAAACGAAGGAAATATTAGCAGCACTCAATCTTTCGGTAAGATAACCTGTGCTTTCTGTAACATTATTTTCCTTTGAAATATAAAGGTGGATAATCGAGTGGCATCTGTCGCTTTTTAGCAGTTCCTCATCAATTAAATTTATATGTGCAATTTCCTCTGCGCCTTTTTCAAGGTCGGAGTAATCTTCAATGTAAATTCCATACGGCACGGCCATATTGGCTATGGCGGCCGCCTCGTCAGTATTTTCGGTAGGAACCTTTATTTTAATTTCTGCCCAGTCCATAAAAAACCTCACTTAATAATAGTACATTTTAATATACCATACATTTCTATTATTTGTCAAATAAAAGGGGAAATAAAATACCGATTTTTCAAAAAGAAAAATCGGCAAAAAATATATATTTCAAATAAAAACTATTGCTCCGGCTCTACGAAAATAAAGGGGGCAATCTGGTTTGTAATTTCACTGTCCGAGTCGGAGTTTATAATCATGGTCAGGGGCTGGGTCAAATCCAAACTGAAAACACCCATAATTGATTTTGCATTTACAACGTATTTGCCAAGTACAAGTTCAATATCGTAGGGCTTGGACATACAAAGAGTAACGAAATTTTTAACGTCATCCAGGGTTTTGAGAAAGATTTTTTCTTTAATCATAAAAACCACAAAAGCTCCAAAAAAGGCGCCCTTTCTTTTAAAATATAAGGTGGCAAGCATTTAAAAACTTGAATCGTGCCACAAGGAGAATATACTACTTTTTACTCTGTTTGTCAAGAGGTGAGAATCTCTCTAAAAGGGGTGTGGTATAGATGGAGGCGAAAAGGAGCAAAGATAACACTTTCAAATTGTAACCTTTTTGTAACTTTTTTAGGAAAATTGCAATATTGCTCTTGAAAAATCGGGAGAAAAAGTGTACAATAAATTAGTAATATTATAAATACTTATTAAGGAGTTGTTTTTAATGTCTAACAGACTGTTTCAAGGTATCGTTCATCAGATGAAAGATGCTATTGATAGAACTATCGGTGTAATGGACGAAAACTACAACATTATTGCCTGTAGCGAGCTTCCTCGCATAGGTCAAACGCAGGAGTTTGAAACCTTCCCCGTAGTAAATGGCAGTGAAGCGTTTGTAAGCGGACATTTTACCTATAAGCCCTTTGGCTCTCCTCAGCATCCTGAGTACACTCTTTTTGTTGAAGGAACTGATCCGCAGGCGGCCAAATACTGTTCTATTTTATCGGTATCCCTTTCAAACATAAAGCAGTATTACGATGAAAAGTATGACAGAAGCAACTTTATTAAGAACATAATTTTGGACAACATCCTTTTAGGCGATATTCCGATTAAGGCAAGGGAACTTCACTTTAACGGTGAGGTTTCAAGGGTTGTACTGCTTCTTAGAATTGTAAGCCGTAACGACGTTTCGGTTTATGAAATTATTCAAAATCTTTTCCCCGACAAGACAAAGGATTTTGTTATAAACGTCAGCGAAACAGATATTGCCATTGTTAAGGAAATTAAGCAGGATATTGAGTCTAAGCATCTTGAAAAGCTTGCCCGCTCTATTGTAGACACACTTTCGGGCGAATTCTACACACATACCGTTATTGGTATTGGCTCTGTGGTTGGCAGCTTAAAGGAACTTGCTCGTTCCTTTAAGGAAGCACAGCTTGCTTTAGAGGTTGGCAAGGTGTTTGATACCGAGAAAACTATTGTTAATTATGACAATTTGGGTATAGCACGTCTTATTTATCAGCTTCCTACAACCCTTTGTGAAACCTTCCTTAAGGAGGTTTTCAAGCGTGGTACCATTGAAAGCTTAGACCAAGAAACACTCTTTACAATTCAGCGCTTCTTTGAGAACAACTTAAACGTTTCCGAAACCTCAAGAAAACTTTTTGTACACCGCAATACCTTGGTTTACCGTTTAGACAAAATAAGAAAAATTACAGGGCTTGATTTAAGGGAGTTTGACCATGCTATTGTATTTAAAATTGCCCTTATGGTTAAAAAATATTTAAAGTCTGACCCTACAAAAATCTGAAGATAAGTTTTGAAAGAGGTAGTAAATGGAAAATCAAGTATTTCCTAACGACGATTATATATTACCGTCTGAACACAGGAGTGAGAGCAAAAGCGGTATAATATTACCACAAAAGCCGATTATTGAGTTCCGCGGTGTTTCCAAAACCTATAATGCAGGCACACATGCGCTAAAGGATGTTAATATTCAGATTATGCCGGGTGAGTTTGTTTTTGTGCTTGGCGCTTCGGGTGCAGGTAAGAGTACCTTTATGAAGCTTATTATGAGGGAGGAAAAGGCCAATACTGGCGATGTTTTGGTTAACGGTTACAACCTTACTAAAATGTCCCGCAAAGAGGTACCAATGCTCAGAAGAACCATGGGCATTGTTTTTCAGGACTTCCGCCTTATCCCAAATATGGACGTTTTTGATAACGTTGCATTTGCAATGCACGTTGTGGGCGAAAAACCAAACGTAATAAGGCGTGAGGTTGCAAAGGTTTTAAGTCAGGTAGGCCTTGGCCACAAAGCACGTTCAAAGCCCGCAGAACTTTCGGGCGGTGAGCAGCAACGTGTTGGCCTTGCCCGTGCGCTTATAAATAAGCCCAAGCTTTTAATAGCGGACGAGCCCACAGGTAACGTTGACCCAAATATGTCTTATGAAATTGTTGAAATGCTAAGTCGTATCAACAAAGCAGGAACTACCGTTTTAATGGTTACCCACGCCCACAACTTGGTGCGTGACTTTGGTCATCGCGTAATTATGCTTGAAAACGGACAGATTGTTGCAGACAACGCGGAGGGCTCACTATGAAAATTCAAAGTGTAAAGTATTTAACCCGCGAAGGTTTAAGAAACGTTTGGGTAAACCGTTTAATGTCGGTTGCATCTATTGGCGTTTTGGTTGCTTGTATGGTTCTAATTGGTATGGCAGTGCTTATTACCAAAAATGTTGATAAATCCATGCAGTCGCTCGAACAACAAAATGTTGTAATGGTTTATTTTAACGATAAAAATTCCGTTATCTACGGTAAGGAGGCTTTTACGGCTCCTACCGATGAAAACACCGAGGCGAAGCCTACAGACGATATTCCCGAAAGTGTCTACCTCATACATAACGAGGAAGAGGCAAAGGCAGTTTGTGAGGAGCTTAAGAAAATAGAAAACGTTGCTTCGGTCGAGTTTATATCTAGCGAGGAAGCCCTTAAAATTGCTAAGGAAACAGTTTTAGAGGACCAGGCAGGCGCCTTTGCAATTTTTGAGGAAGAGGGCGGCAACCCAATGTCCCACGGGGCCAGGGTTACGCTTTCCAGCATGGAAAACTTTGATGCTTCGGTTTCGGCCATTGAGAAAACAAACGGTGTCGATTCGGTTGTTTCCCACGGAGAGCTTGCTAAAAAAATTGCAGGTATCAAAAGTGCAATAGGACTTGTATGCTTTTGGATTATCGGCATTTTGGCAATAATCTCACTTGTTATTGTTTCCAACACCATTCGTGTTACTATGTATAACCGCAAGCTTGAAATCAGCATTATGAAGGCGGTTGGTGCTACTGACTCCTTTGTAAGACTACCCTTTATTATTGAGGGTGTGATTTTGGGCGTGATTTCCGCACTTATTTCGGAAGGCATTATTTACTTCTGTTACCGTGTGGCAGGTGAATCAATGCGCGCCACCTTTAACACCCTTATTCCTTTTGGTAATGAGGCATGGGGACTATTACTTATATTCTTGCTGATTGGTGTTGTTGCAGGCGCTATAGGAAGCGCGTTTATGATAGGCAAGTACCTTAGAAAAGAAGGCAGCGAGTTTAAGGCATTATAATTTAGGAGAAGATAAAGGATATATGAAGAGAAAGAGTCTTTTTAAAATTTCATATAGAATTTTGGGCTGTTTTTTAGCGTTATCGTTATTCCTTACGGGTTTTTCACATCTTGATGCTTTGGCGGCTGATACTGACCAAATAAGGCAGGATATTGCCGATTTGGAGGCAAAAAGTGCCGCCCTTGAAAAGGAAATTGCCGCTCTTAAAAAGGATAAGTCCAAACAGGTAGCTCTTAGAGATGCTCTCCAAAAGCAAATAGATAATACCCAATCAAAGATAAATGCTTGTGCTAGTATTATTGCGGGTTATAACTCAGAAATTGAGGCACACAAGAAGGAAATCGAACAAAAGCAAAACGAAATAGCGCAGACCAAGCACCTTTTTAAAAAGCGAATGCGCTCTATTTATATGTCGGGCAGCACGAATAACGAGCTACTTATTTTGCTTGATGCCAACAGCTTTGCCGATTACCTTGCTTTGTCGGAGGTTTCTAAGGCAATTTCGGCTCACGATAAAAAGCTGATTACAGGTATAACCGAGGCCATAAAGGCCATAAACGTAGCTAATGAAGAGATTAATAAAAAGATTGAGGCACAAAACGAGGTTAAGGCAACACTTGCTAACGAGCAGGCAAAGCTTAAATCTCAACAGGGCGAAATAAACGGTGTTATTTCTTCAATAAGTAAGGACCAGTCTGCGCTTGAAAGGGAAAACAAACAGTACGAGGCGGCCATAAAAGCTTTAGAGGACCAGATTAGGGCCGAGCTTGGTGTTGCCGACAATCCGGTTTTTGTGAGCGGTCAGTTTAAATGGCCCTTGCCGGGATATTATACCATTACCTCGCCCTTTAAATGTAATTGTAGCACCCATAAGGGCAAGCATAAGGGTATTGATATTGCGGGCTCGGGTGTTAAAGATAAGCCGATTTATGCTGCGGCTGAAGGCACGGTGCTTTCCGCGGGCTATAATACAGGTGGCTATGGATATTGGGTAGTTATCAACCACGGTTTATATAACGGAGTGCAGTATTCAACGCTCTATGCTCATATGATAAGAAAGCCGGTTGTTGTGGCAGGCCAGCACGTTAAGGCAGGCCAACATATAGGAAACGTTGGTAATACTGGTAATTCTTTTGGCAACCATTTGCATTTTGAAGTTATGCAAAATGGCACCCCAACCGACCCTATGAGATATTTTTCAAAGATAAGATAAAACTATAAATTCTCCCTTGGCGCAAAGGCGGGGGAGAATTATTTTTGGGAGTGCTTTATGAAAAAATGGGAAGAACCGCAAATTGAAATTAGGGAAAGGGTTACAAAAAATAGCGCCGCTAAAAAAACGGTACCCCTTTTTATATTTGTGATTTCTATTTGCCTGGCTATGGTTTTGGGTGGCCTTTCGGTTTTGGGCGTTTTAAGGGCAGGTAAGCTTGGAGCAACCCTTCTTAAACTAAGGGACGTAGATATGCTGGCAAACGAAAATTTCCTTGGTGAAATGGATTACAATGATATTGATAATATGGTAATTACCGGCTATATGAAGGGCCTGGACGACAAGTATAGCTTTTATGAGGATACCTCAGGAGCCGAGGCAGTGAATGATTCCTTTAAGGGCAATACCAAAGGGATTGGCGTAAATGTTTTTTATAAGCCGGAGGAATACTGCTACCAGGTTTACAGAATAAATAGTGGCTCTCCCGCCGAGGGCGCAGGTATAAAAATTGGAGATAAAATCGTATCTATTGACGGAAAATCCTTGAAAGAACTTGGTGGAGCAGACAGCATAGATTATCTTAGGAAAGCGGTTGGAGAAACTTCAAAGGTTGGCATTTTAAGGAATGAGGAATCGCTTGAAATAACCGTAACGCATAAGGAATTTGTAAAGCAAAGTGTTTACTATAGTATTATAGATGGCTACGCTTTTGTTGCCTTTACCGATTTTAATGAGGCGACCGTTAATCAGTTTGAAGACTGCCTTTCCTATTTAACAGAGCAGAAGGTTAAAGGTTATATTTTTGATTTAAGGGACAACGGCGGCGGAACGGTAGATTCGGTTTGTGCTATTTTGGATATGCTTGTGGGTGAATGCGACCTTATTACGGTAGTATATAAAGACGGTGAAAAAGTAACCCTTTTTGATTCGGATGAGAAAAAGGTGGACCTTCCAATGACGGTGCTTATAAATGAAGGTACCGCAAGTGCGGCCGAGCTTTTTACCGCCACAATTCAAAGTGAAAACGGCGGAAAGCTTATTGGAAATAATACTTACGGCAAGGGCGTAATGCAAAGAACCTACACCTTAAGCGATGGCTCTATGGTGCGTATGACGGTGGCAGAATTTTTCCCCGCAAGCGGCAAGGGCTTTAATGAGGTAGGACTCAGACCCGACTATGAGGTAGAATTTACAAAAGAGCAGGCCGAGAACAGGTTTATGTTAGGAGAAAGCGACCTATATACTTTAAAGGCATTGGAAGTGTTGAAAGGTGAGTAAGCTTATTAGTTTTTCAAATAAGCGAAAAAGGGTAAGGTTTATAGTCTTTTCCCTACTGGCCGTTTTGGTTATGCTTGGCATTTTTCTTTTTTCCTCGCAAAGCGCCGATGAATCTTCGGCTACAAGCGGCAAGGTTATAAATCTTGTTTTTAAAATATTCTATAGTGGGTATGAGGATATAGCGCCTATAGAACAGGCAGAGCTTGTTTCAAGCTATCAGGGTCTTATAAGAGCGGCGGCACATGGAACTATATATTTAGTTTTGGGATTTTTGCTACAGGGCGCCGTTTCACAGCTTGAATGGAAAAAGCCCTTTCCAAAAGCGTTTTGCACATTTTTTGTAGTGGTTTTATATGCGATTAGTGACGAAATACATCAGTACTTTGTTCCGGGCAGAGCGTTCCAACTAATAGATTTAGGTGTGGACACTCTTGGTGCTGCGGTAGGAATACTACTTTTTTTAACATTGTTGTGGGTTTATAAACGTATTGCAAAAAGGCCTTGCAAATAGCTTTAATTTGTTATACAATATTAGTACAAAATTTTGGGGAGAATGTAGATGAAGCAGTTATTAGAGGGTAAGATTTTGCAAATGCTACCTATTCCGAGTGGTGTTGTGGTTGCACTTGCTACCGAGGTTACCGAAGAGGAAAAGCTGGTGGTAGAATATAGAATGGTTTCGGCCGATACGGGTGAAATCAGGCGCGTTTCCAAAAACGTATTTTTGCTCGCAAAATTCGGCGCAAACCACAAAATGGCAGAGCTTCAGGTTAAAAACCATTTAACCGTTAAAACGGCTGTGCTTCCAAATAGCAGGGTGTTTTTGGTGGATGAAAACGGTTCGGCAAAAATGCTTGGTGATGACGGAATTGCAGAATGGGTTGGCACGGTAAAATATAAGGATGAGGCTCCAAGTGCAGTTGCCTTTGACGGAAAAAGTCTTTGGACAGCATATTATGATAATAACGCTCTTGTGCGTCTTGACAGCCGCTCCGCCAGGGAAGAACTACGTATTGGCGGCAAGGATAAAAACAACAATTTTAAAGGCCCTGTGGATATTTTCGTTTGTAAGTGTTATCTTTACGTTTCAAACATCGGTTCGCGGCAAATTTGGAAAATAAATACCGAAACCTTTGCGGCAGAGGAGTATCTGAGCACAGAGGTGCCAATTTACGGCTTTGCACATTTTGACCATAAGGATATTTTGTGGCTTTCTGACGGCATTTATGAGATTTAAAATATAAAATTTGTAATTTTCAATTAATGTTTAGCGTCCCGCTTTAAAATAAAGAGGGACGCTTTGTTTTTATCTTCAAAAAAACGGGTACAATAATTTTAAAATATATCTTTGGAGGATAAAAATGGTTTTTCAAATCTCAAAAAGAAACCTCGTTCGTGCTGCGAGTTTTTTACTTGCCTTTATACTGGCGGGATTTGGGGGTTGGATATATTCTGAAAACAGAGCAAAAACCCTTAAAAGAGAGCTTGTTCATAAGTATGAGGCATCGCTTGAAGAAATAGCAAGCGGTATAAAAAATATGTCGGTGCTCCTAAATAAAAGTTTGTACGTATCTACACCTTACGGAATGTGCAGTCTGATTAGCGAACTAGAAGCACTTTCGGGGAAAACCCTTGGAGCTATGGCCTCCTTTCCAAGCGGTATAAAGGGCGGAGAAAATATTGCAAAATTTGTAAATCAGGTGAGCGATTTTTCGGCAGTATTGCTGCGCCAAACTCTAGAGGGTAAGGAAATAACCGAAAAGGAACGGGAGTCGCTTAAAAATCTATCTGAGTCAGCAAAAGCTATAAATACAAAACTCGACGAAGCTCTTATTATATATAATAACAAGGAAAATTGGGAGAACAGAGTGGAGGGCATTCTCCAAAAAATTGAGGTGCAGGACGATTTTGGGGTAAGTATTGATAAAATTGCTGAAACGCTTCAAAGTTCTCCTACACTTATATACGACGGTCCGTTTTCTGACCATATAGATAATAAGGAGTCGGCGCTTATTAAAAATAGCGAAGAAGTAAGCGAGGAAAGCGCTAAGAAAACGGCAGCTAAATTTTTAAATCTGTCAGAAGAGAATATAAATCTTTTAGGAAATGAAGAGGGTAAAATCCCGTCCTACTGTTTTGGCAATGAAAACGCATATATTTCTGTTGCTAAAAATGGTGGTTTTGTGAACTATTTCAGGAATTCGCGAGAGGTAGGACATGGCACCATTTCAAACGAGCAAGCGGTAGAACTGGCCGCTAAATTTTTGAAGGAAAATTTAAAGCAGGAATTTGAGGCTACCTATTTTTTCTCGGAAGAAAACGTGTGTGTTATAAATTTTGCATTTTTGCAGGGTGAGGTACTTTGTTACCCCGACCTTATAAAGGTGGGGGTTGCACTGGATAACGGCGAAATTGTTTTTTACGAGGGCAGAGGGTATATTATGAACCATACCGCCCGCACCTTCAGTGAGCCGACTAATACGGTATCTAAAGCAAAAGAAATGGTAAGTAGCCACCTTGAAATAGAAAAAGAGCGGCTTGTAATTATACCTACAAGCGGTGGTGGAGAAAAGCTTTGCTTTGAATTTTTAACCAAGGGGGAAGAGGATGAAAATATCTTAATTTATATTAACGCTCATACACTTTTGGAGGAGGACGTTTTGGTGCTGATAAGGACCGAGGGCGGTACACTTACAAAATAAAAATATATACCTAAAATTTACCCCGCTAAGTCGAAAAAAATGGTAAAAATTTCGGTTTGGCGGGATATTTTTTGTCCTTTGAATATCAAGCCTCAAATATTTGGTCGAAAATAAGCAAAAAGGGTAAAAAAAGTTGATTATTTTCTTAAATTATTGTGGAAATTTGAAATGGGTTGTGTTATAATGTATACGACTAATAATGTGTGGGTTTATGCCTATGCTGAATTTTGTTAATATTTTCACATTCTAAGGAGGATTTTTAGATGGAAGAAAAGAAAACAATTCCTTTTAAAGGCACACCTGAGCAAGAAAAAGAGCTCTTACAGGTTATTGCCGAAGGAAAGAATGTAAAAGGTGCATTGATGTCTATCATGCAAAAGGCGCAGGACATTTATGGTTATCTGCCGATTGAAGTACAGACCATCATTGCAAGGGAACTTGGTATACCGCTTCAGGAGGTTTACGGTGTAGCAACCTTTTATGCACAGTTCTCGCTTTATCCGAAGGGTGAGTACAAAATTTCCGTTTGCCTTGGTACAGCTTGCTACGTTAAAGGCTCGGGCGATATTTTTGATAAGCTTTCTGAAAAGCTTGGTATTGCCGGCGGCGAATGTACACCTGACGGCAAGTTCTCTTTAGAGGCATGTCGTTGCATCGGCGCTTGTGGTCTTGCTCCAGTGCTTACCGTTAATGAGGACGTTTACGGTCGTCTTACTGTTGATGACGTTGAAGGAATTTTGGCAAAATATTAATTTATGATGACCGAAATTTCTTTGAATATTTTGGATGTTGCAGAAAATTCCGTTAAGGCAAAGGCAACCCTTGTTAAGATTTTGGTTACTGCGAACTTTAACGAAAATCTATTAACGGTTGTAATAGCGGATGATGGATGCGGAATGGATGAGGAACAGCTTAAAAACGTTACCGACCCATTCTTTACCACCCGAACAACTCGCAAGGTCGGTCTTGGCGTTCCCTTTTTTAAAGCGGCGGCCGAGGCTGCGGGAGGCGAATTTTCCATTCATTCCGAAAAAGGTGTTGGCACAACTGTTACGGCAAGCTTTAAGCTGGACAGTGTTGACAGAATGCCGCTTGGTGATATCTGCGCTACAATTCACACCTTAGTCACCATGCACGAGGAAATGGATTTTTTGTTTACATACAAGGTGGATGGGGAAGAGTTTTCTCTTGACACTCGCGAGTTTCGTGAAATACTCGGCGATATTTCCTTTAAGTCGCCGGAAGTGAGTATTTATATAAACGATTATTTGAAGGAAAATTTAAATGCCGTAAATGGCGAAAAGATAATTTGATTAGGAGGAAATCACTTTGAAATCTCTTGAAGAATTAAAGGCAATTCGCGATAAAATGAAGGGCCAGGTTGGTATGAGGAATGAAGAGGACGATACTATTCGCGTAGTAGTTGGTATGGCAACCTGCGGTATTGCGGCAGGCGCACGTCCCGTTCTTACTGCATTTTCCGACCTTGTTCAGAAGCACGCTCTTGGTAAAGTATGCGTAACCCAAACAGGTTGTATTGGTCTTTGTAAGTATGAGCCCATTGTTGAGGTTACTGAGCCTGGCAAGGATAAGGTAACATATGTAAATATGACACCTGAAAAGGCAGCTGAGGTTGTACAGTCACACCTTATCGACGGTAAGGTTTTAGCAAAATATACTATTCAGGAATAAGGAGGAAGACAAGTAATGTATCGTTCACATGTATTGGTTTGCGGTGGTACAGGTTGTACATCTTCCGGAAGCCAGCGTATAGTTGATGCTCTTGAAAACGAAATCAAGGCACAGGGCCTTGAAACAGAAGTTCAGGTTGTTAAAACAGGTTGTTTTGGCCTTTGCGCTTTGGGCCCGATTATGATTGTTTATCCCGAAGGCACATTCTATTCAATGGTTAAGGAAGAGGATATTCCCGAAATCGTTTCCGAGCACCTTTTAAAGGGTCGTATTGTTTCCCGCCTTGTTTATGAGGAAACAGTTGAGGAAGCAGGAATTAAATCTCTTAACGAAACTGACTTTTATAAAAAGCAGCACCGTATTGCTCTTCGTAACTGCGGTGTTATCAACCCGGAGAATATTGATGAGTACATAGGCACCGATGGTTATCAGGCGCTTGGTAAAGCTCTTACTGAGATGACACCCGACGAAGTTATCCAAACCCTTTTGGATAGCGGACTTCGTGGCCGCGGCGGCGGAGGATTCCCCACAGGTCTTAAGTGGAAGCTTGCAAAGGGCAACGATGCTGACCAAAAGTACGTTTGCTGTAACGCCGACGAGGGCGACCCGGGTGCATTTATGGACCGCTCCATTTTGGAGGGCGACCCCCACGTAATTATCGAGGCAATGGCTATTGCAGGTTATGCAATCGGCGCTACTCAGGGCTACGTTTATATCCGTGCAGAGTATCCTATTGCCGTTCAAAGACTTCAGGCAGCTATTGATCAGGCCAGAGAGTATGGACTTCTCGGCAAAAACATTTTCGGAACAGACTTCTGCTTTGATATGGAGCTTCGTCTGGGCGCAGGCGCATTCGTTTGCGGTGAGGAAACTGCTCTTATGACCTCTATTGAAGGTCGCCGCGGTGAGCCTCGTCCCCGTCCTCCTTTCCCCGCAGTTAAGGGACTTTTCGGCAAGCCCACAATCCTTAATAACGTTGAAACCTATGCCAACGTTCCCAGAATTATCTTAAACGGTGCAGATTGGTTTAAGTCAATGGGTACCGAGAAATCTAAGGGTACAAAGGTATTTGCTCTTGGCGGTAAAATCCACAACACAGGCCTTGTTGAAATTCCTATGGGTACAACCCTTCGCGAGGTTGTTGAGGAAATCGGCGGCGGTATTCCTAATGATAAGAAATTTAAGGCCGCTCAGACCGGTGGACCTTCCGGCGGATGTATCCCTGCAGAGCATTTTGATATTCCGATTGACTACGATAACCTTATTGCTATCGGCTCTATGATGGGCTCGGGCGGACTTATCGTTATGGACGAAGATACCTGTATGGTTGATATCGCTAAGTTCTTCCTTGAATTTACTGTTGATGAATCCTGCGGTAAGTGTACACCTTGCCGTGTTGGTACAAAGCGTTTGCTTGAAATGCTTACAAAAATCACTAAGGGTCAAGCAACCTTAGAGGATATTGATAAGATGGAAGAGCTTTGCTACTATATTAAAGACAACTCCCTTTGCGGACTTGGACAGACCGCACCCAACCCTGTTCTTTCCACCCTTAAATTCTTCCGCGATGAGTATGTAGCTCACGTTGTTGATAAGAAGTGTCCCGCTGGTGTATGTAAGGACCTTCTTTCCTACCGTATTATCGAAGATAAATGTAAGGGTTGTACTGCTTGTGCCCGTAAGTGCCCTGTTGGCGCAATTAGTGGCGCAGTTAAGACACCTCACGTTATCGATACCGATAAATGTATTAAGTGCGGCGCCTGTATTGAAACCTGTAAGTTTGCCGCTATTGTGAAAGAATAAGAAGGGAGTGTACCATAATGAAAGAAATTAATATTAAAATCAACGGTATGCCCCTAACCGTAGCTGAAGGTACTACTATTTTAGAGGCAGCCCGCCAGTTTGGCATTGTTATTCCTACACTTTGCCATATGAAGGACCTTAACGAAATCGGCGCTTGCCGTATCTGTGTTGTTGAAGTTAAGGGCGCAAGAAGCCTGGTTGCTTCCTGCGTATATCCCGTTTCCGAGGGTATGGAGGTATTTACAAATACTCCTCGCGTACTAAATGCAAGGAAGAAGACCTTAGAGCTTATCCTTTCTACTCACGACCGTAAGTGTCTTTCCTGCTCAAGAAGTGGTAAGTGCGAGCTTCAAGCTCTTTGCCACGATTTAGGTGTTGAGGATGAAGGCAAGTATGATGGCGACAAGCAGGTTTACGAGATTGACCGTTCTGCCGCTCATATGATTCGCGATAACAATAAGTGTATTCTTTGTCGTCGCTGTGTTGCTGCTTGTAGCCAACAGTTTGTTGGTGTTATCGGCGCTAACAACCGTGGTTTTATGACCGAGATCGGTTGTGCTTTTGAAAAGAAGCTTAATGAGGTTGCTTGTATTTCCTGCGGTCAGTGTATTGTTAACTGTCCTACAGGCGCACTTGCTGAAAGGGATGATACCGAAAAGGTATTTGCTGCACTTGCAGACCCCACAAAGCACGTTGTAGTTCAAACAGCTCCTTCTATCCGCGCGACACTTGGTGAATGCTTTGATATGCCTGTTGGCACAAACGTAGAGGGCAAAATGGTTGCCGCTCTCCGTCGCCTTGGCTTTGATAAGGTATTTGATACCGACTTTGCAGCCGACCTTACTATTTTGGAAGAGGCAAATGAGTTTGTTGAGCGCGTTCAAAACGGCGGCAAGCTTCCCCTTATCACCTCTTGCTCACCCGGTTGGGTTAAGTTCTGTGAACTGTATCATCCCGACCTACTTGATAACGTTTCAAGCTGTAAATCTCCTCAGCAGATGTTCGGCGCCATCATTAAAACATGGTATGCTGAAACAAACGGCATAGACCCCAAGGATATTGTTTCCGTTTCTGTTATGCCCTGTACTGCTAAGAAGTTTGAGATTGACCGCGATGACCAAAATGCTGCGGGCGTTCCTGACGTTGATATTTCTATCACTACAAGAGAGCTTGCACGTATGATTCAAAAGGCATCTATCAACTTTAATATGCTTCCCGATGAGGCATTTGATAATCCTCTTGGTGAGAGCACCGGCGCCAGTGTTATCTTTGGTGCTACCGGCGGTGTTATGGAGGCGGCTCTTCGTACTGCTGTTGAAACTATTACAGGTAAAGAGCTTGATGATGTAAACTTTATGGCAGTTCGTGGTACTGCACCCATTAAGGAAGCTACTTTAAATGTTGGCGGTATGGACGTTAAGGTTGCAGTCGCAAGCGGTATGTCCGCAGCACACGTGCTTCTTAACCGCGTTAAGAACGGCGAACAGTTCCACTTTATTGAGATTATGGGTTGCCCCGGCGGTTGCGTAAATGGTGGCGGTCAGCCTCATCAGCCCGCTTCTGTTCGTAGCTTTACAGACCTTAAGGCAATTAGAGCAGCGGCACTTTATAATGATGATTCTTCTAAGGCCATCCGTAAATCTCACGATAATCCTATGATTAAAAAGCTTTATGCCGAGTATTTAGAAAAACCCGGTAGCCATAAGGCACATAAGATTTTGCATACCTCTTATGTTGACCGTTCTGAGGATTATATTAAATAGTTTTTTTGGTAAGGCTTTTGTTCTGCACTCAGCTTTGGGTGCAGAACTTTTTTGTTTTTCTTTTTAGGAATAGTGCTTGAATATCGGGGATAAATATGTTATTATATATAATGTATATTTGTGTTTAAAAGGGCGGTGTAATTATGGCAGATAATAGGCCTATCGGTGTTTTTGATTCGGGACTTGGCGGCCTTACTGTAGTAAAGCAGCTTAAAAATCTTATGCCAAATGAAAGCATTGTGTATTTTGGTGATACAGGCCGCGTTCCTTATGGTTCTAAGAGCAATGAAACCATTATAAGGTATGCCAAAGAGGATGAGGCCTTTTTACTTCAAAACAACGTTAAGCTTATAGTTGCCGCTTGCGGTACCGTTTCTTCGGTTGCCGCACACACCAAGAAAGATTTACCTGTACCGTTTTTTGACGTTGTTATCCCCGCCGCAAAAGACGCAGTTGCTACCACAAAAACGGGTAGAATAGGTATTATAGGTACCGTAGCTACCATTAAAAGTGGTGCCCATAAGCGAGAAATTTTAAAACTAAACCCCGACGCTTTTATTGTATCAAATGCCTGCCCGCTTTTCGTTCCCTTGGTGGAAGAGGGTTGGATAGAAAAGCACGACGAGGTTACAATTAAAACGGCGGAGCGGTATTTAAAGCCAATAAAAGAGGCAGGAGTAGATACCCTTATTTTGGGTTGTACCCATTACCCCGCACTTTATGATATTATTGCTAATATTATGGGGGATGATGTTGCCCTTATCAATATGGGTGCTTCGGTCGCAAAAAAGGTCGAGGAGGCACTCAGCCTTAGCGGCGGCTTTGCCGATGCGCCTTCAGATGATAAATACTTTGTAAGTGATAGAGTAGATTCTTTTTCCAAAACGGCAAAATCCCTTTTAGGGTTTGATATTGAAACAAAAGTAGAAAAAATAGATATATAGAGTGAACTTTAATGAAGGATGTTATGATAACGGTTAAAACCGTTCAGATAAATGAAAACGGCAAGGAAAATATGGAGCTTACCACCGAGGGCCGCTTTGGAGAAAAGGATGGGGAATTTTTAATAACCTATAAGGACTCCATGATGTCGGATGAATTCGGAGAGGTCAATACCTCAATAAAGGTGGAGAAAGGTGTAGTTACCATTACCCGAAGCGGGGCTTACCGCTCCAAAATTAACCTTGAAAAGGGTAAAAGATGCAACTGTCTTTATGCCACACCCTTTGGCACAATGACTATGGGCTTTTTCGGTGAAGAAATCGAAAGCAGTTTAACCGAAAAGGGTGGGAGTCTTAAGGTTTTATATGCTGTAGACGTTAATGATGCACAAGTAAGTAAAAACGAAATATATATCACAGTGAGGGAAATATAAAAATGGCAGATGTTTTAAAAAAGGTAAAAGAAGAGATAAGGGAAATGGTGCTCTCGGCCGCAGGTCGCGCCGTAGCAGAAGGTGATTTTCCCGTAGAAGCTTTGCCCGACTTTTCGGTTGAGGTACCTTCCGATAGGGAACATGGTGATTTTGCCGTTAATGCCGCAATGGTATGGGCAAGGACGGTAAGAAAAGCACCAAGAATGATAGCAGAAATCCTTGTATCCAAAATGGATATGGGTGAGCACGTGGAAAAGGTAGAAATTGCAGGCCCCGGCTTTATAAACATCTTCCTTTCAAATAAATTCTATGGCGAGGTAGTGCTAAGCGTTTTAGCCAGCGGCGAGGACTATGGCAGAAGCGACTACGGTAAGGGTAAAAGCGTACTAGTAGAGTTTGTGTCGGCCAACCCTACAGGCCCTATGCATATTGGTAATGCAAGGGGCGGCGCACTTGGTGACTCTATTGCCTCGGCTTATGACTGGGCGGGATTTGACGTTAAAAGGGAGTTTTACGTTAACGACGCAGGTAACCAGATAAATAAATTTAAGGTTTCCTTAGAAGCTAGATATTTGCAACTTTTTGACAGTAGCGTAGAAATCCCCGAGGACGCATATCTTGGTGAGGATATTGTAAATCACGCTAAGGCCTTTGCCGAAATTCACGGCGATAAATACGTTGGTACTTCTGCTGAGGAAAGACAGGATGCACTTTGCGATTTTGCACTTCCTAAAAATATTCAAAAGCTAAAGGATGACCTTGCAAAGTATAGAATAAACTATGACTGTTGGTATCATGAAAGCAGCTTGCGCGAAAGCGGCAAGGTAGAAGAAATTATTGAAAAGCTTAAAAAGTCGGGCTATACCTATGAAAGTGAGGGCGCACTTTGGCTTAAATCCACCGAATTTGGCGATGAGAAGGATAGGGTGCTTCTCCGTGCCAACGGAGTTCCTACCTATTTAGTGCCCGATATTGCCTACCACTATGACAAGCTTGTAACACGTGGCTTTGATAAAGCTATTGATATTTTGGGCGCTGACCACCATGGCTATATTGCACGTATGATGGCGGCGCTTACCGCGCTTGGTGTGGATGCAAATCGCCTTAAAATTGTTATTATGCAAATGGTGCGCCTTGTTAAAAACGGCGAAACCTATAAGCTTTCAAAACGTTCGGGTAAGGCGGTAACACTTGAAACCTTGCTTGATGAGGTGCCTATTGATGCAGCACGTTATGTATTTAATTCTAAAGAGCCCAACACTCATTTGGAGTTTGATTTGGACTTAGCTGTCGAACAGTCAAGCCAAAACCCCGTTTACTATGTACAGTACGCACACGCCAGAATTTGCAGTATTTTAAGGAATTTAAAGGGTGAGGGCATAGAGCCAAAGAGTGTGGACGTAAAAGCACTTAATTGTCTCGAGGCTTCGGAGGAAAAGGAACTTATCCGCCATATTTCTACCCTTAGCGAAACCATTGTAAATGCGGCCGAAACCTACGATCCTGCGCTTCTTACAAGGTACGCTTACGATTTGGCAACCCTTTTTCATAAGTTCTATAACGCTTGCCGCGTAAAGGGCGAGAGCGAGGAGCTTATGCAGGCAAGGCTGAGCCTTTGTGTGGCAACTAAAATTACTGTTGCTAATGTTCTTCGTATGCTTAAAATTGATACACCTACCGAAATGTAAAGGTATATATAAAGCAAAAATAAAAGTCTATTGGGTTATCCCCAATAGACTTTTAAAAATATTTGAATAAAATTATCGGTATGCAATACCGTAAATTCTGACAAGAGCGG
>JAZQSV010000044.1:0-39107 GCA_045630265.1 Acutalibacteraceae bacterium | reverse complement strand
TTCTTTCGGGATATAGTATGAATGAGTATCCTGATGATTATCTGAATCTTCTGGCTCATCACGGCTTTTCGGGAATTTCCCTTTGGGGTAAAGCCTTTAACGAAACAACAAAGGGATACTTAAACTATAAGGACGTTGCCGAAAGGGCGGCTAAATACGGTTTTGATATTGACGTATTAAATCATGCCGCGCATAACGTTTATCCTGAGGGCGAAGAGGCACAAAAATATTACGATAAAATTTACGGCGACCTTTTGGCCGAATGTCCTTTTATCAATTCCATTACTTTGGTGGGCGAGTGCGTTAATTTTGAAAGTCGTGACACCAGAATCCCCGCAAACACCAGAGCGGGTTGGTTCCCTTGTAATGACTGGCATTTGCTTTTAAAAATGGTTAGAAAAGCAGTAGATAAATATAAACCGGGTGTTAAGCTTATTCTTTGCTCTTACAACTGGGGCTACCAGCCGCAGGAAATAAGGGAAGAGCTTATTGCAAGTTTGCCTAAGGACATATATTTAGAGGCTGCCTGGGATATGTTCGAAATATACGACCTTGACGGAGTTAAAGAGGCCTGTAACGATTATTCTCTCCGCTGCGCAAAGTACGGCGCCTACTTTAAAAGCGAAGCGGCAGCAGCTAAGAAAAATGGCCTTAAGCTAAGAACAACATCTAACTCGGGTGGTAGAATTTGGGACTTTGGCGCTATACCCTATGTACCGGCGCCGTATAGGTGGGCGGAAAGGTACGAATCCATGCGCGAAGCCTATTATAACTACAACCTTGCTGCCACAACCGAAAGTATACACTATGGCGTTTACCCATCTTTTATAAGTGAAATCGCAAAATGGGCCTTTGCAGAGCCTGTTGTAGATTTAAATGATATCATTCCTAAGGTTCTGGCACTTCATTTTGGTAAGGCAGAGGTAGATAAGGTAGACGCGGCTATGAAATATTGGAGTGAGGCACTTGCAAATATGGTGCCCACCAATGAAGACCAGTACGGCGCACTTAGAATTGGACCTTCTTATCCTTTCTATTCGGGCCTTGGACATAATCAGGGTGTAAGCCCCCCGCAGGATAAATTTGCGGCACGTAAGCTTGTTCCCGGTCAGTTCCATAATACCTACTTCTACATAAGTATTGGCGACCCGGGTGATATTCGTATTCCTAAAGAAATTGCTGCTTACGAGCACGTTAAAGAGTGTTTTGACAAGGGCCTTGAACTACTTGAAAGCGTTAAGGATAAAAACGAAGAACTTATCCGCCTTATTGGTATGGGATATTTTATGCGAAATACCATTGTTTCGGTACTTAATATAAAGCAGTTCTTTATCCGCGACCAAAAAAGACAAAAGACCGAGGACAAAGAAGAAAAGGCAAAGCTTATAAACGAAATGATTGAAATTTTAAAGGCAGAACGCCAAAATGCCGTAGATACAATTCCTTTTGTTGAGGCAGACTCTTCGCTTGGTTTTGAACCTTCAATGGAATACGTTACCGACCGTATGCGTATTGAATGGAAGATAAACCAGGTAGATGAGGAAATGGAAAAACTAAGGGCACAACTTTAATTGGCTTTGATAGCATATTAAGGAGTTTTTATTATGAAAAAGGAAACAAGATACGACTTTTGTAAACGCCTTTTAGAGGCACATAAAAAGGACCGACGCGATAAAGCGCTTACACCTGAAAAGGATGAGTTTGAATTTAAAAATCTTGTAAAAATCGCAATATCAAAAGAAGCTGATATTGTAGCAATAACCGCCGCAAAAGATTTTGCAGATTATCTTTTAACCTCTATGAATGTGCCCGCTTATGTAGATTTTTGCGAAGAAACAGAAAATGGCGGAGTTTTACTTAAAATAAATAAAGATTTGGGCGACGCTTCGGAGCGCCGCGGTCACCGTATAACGGTTGATGAAAGCGTTTTAATTGAAGGTTTTGATGGTGCAGGCATTGCTCAAGCACTTTACTATCTTGAAGACGTAATGAACCTTCGTGAAGCCCCATTCCTTAAAAAAGGAAGCGAAACAAGACGTATTATGTTTGCGCCAAGGGTTGTTATGTCGGGATACAGTATGGACGAATATCCTGATGATTATTTAAATCTTTTAGCTCACCACGGTTTTTCGGGTATTAGTCTTTGGATAAAGGGGCCTAATGAAACCCAAAAAGGATATTTAAACTTTTCTGATCTTGCAAACCGAGCCGAAAAATACGGACTTGGTATTTATATTATGAGCTATGCAAAGCACGACGTTTATCCCGAGGGGGAAGAGGCGCAAAAATATTACGATAAGCTTTATGGCGATTTATTTGCTAAGTTTCCGTTTATAAAGGGCCTTACTATTGTGGGCGAGGCGGTTGATTTTGTAAGCCGAGATACCCGTGTTCCAGAGGGTGTAAATCCCAGCTTTTTCCCCTGTAACGACTGGCATTTACTTCTCAGAATGATAAGAAAAGCCGTTGACAAAGCAAAGCCGGACGTTGAAATAATTATATGTTCTTACAACTGGGGATTTTATCCAGAGGAGCTTAGGGAGGAACTTATCGCAAGTCTTCCCAAGGATGTTATTCTTGAATGCGGTTGGGAAATGTTTGAGGAATATGACCTTGACGGTGTAAGGGAGGCCTGTAACGATTACTCTCTTCGTTGCGCTGAGCCGGGCAAATACTTCAAAAGTGAAGCGGCAGCTACGGGAAAATACGGACTGAAGCTAAAAACAATCTCAAATACGGGAGGTCGAATTTGGGACTTTGGCGCAATACCCTTTGTGCCCGCACCCTATAGGTGGGCCGAAAGGCACGAGGCAATGCGCAAGGCATATTTTGAAAACAATCTTTCTGCCACCACCGAATCTATACACTATGGTGTTTACCCTTCATTTATAACCGAAATTGCTAAATGGGCCTTTGCGGTGCCTATGGTGGATTTAAATGAGATGATACCTAAAATTCTCGCTATGCATTTCGGTAAGGCAGAGATTGACAAGGTTGACACTGCTATGAAGCTTTGGAGTGAGGCGCTTGCCAATATGGTGCCGACTAATGAGGATCAGTACGGCGCACTCCGCGTAGGCCCCGCATATCCCTTCTATTCGGGACTGGAGCCCAACAAGGGGGTTAGTGCACCGCAGGATAAGTTTGCAATGTCTAAGCTTGTCCCGGGTATGTTCCATAACACCTATTTCTATGTTAGTCGCGGTGATGCAGGAGATAAGCGTATACCTAAGGAAATTGTAGCTTATGAGCATGTTAAGGCCTGTTTTGAAAAGGGTATAGAAATTCTTGAAAGCGTAAAGGATAAAAACGAAGAGCTAATCCGCCTTATTGGTATGGGCCGCTTTATGAGAAATACTATCGTTTCAGTGCTTAATATGAAGCAATTCTTTATCCGTGACCAAAAAAGACAAAAGAGCGAGGACAAAGAAGAAAAAGCCAAGCTTATAACCGAAATGATAGAAATTTTAAAGGCGGAAAGTCAAAACGCCATAGACACAATCCCACTTGTTGAGGCAGATTCCTCGCTTGGCTTTGAACCGTCGCTTGAATACATTACCGATCGTAAGAGGTTAGAGTGGAAGCTTGACCAGGTAGCAAGAGAAATAGAAAAACTTAAATCAGAAATGTAAAATAACTATAAGAACAGGGTGACGAATAAAATCGTCACCCATTTTTTATGCAGGTTATATAGAATTGTTTTTTAGTGTCAAAATATTTTTTGTTTTTTTGCATATTGTCAAAAGGGGGAATAAAAAGTATAATAAAATCATAATGGGGTAATTTGGATTTCTAATAAATTTTAATATAAAAGAAAAATTAATTTGGAGGATGTTAAATGACAATTTTTGATGTACTGAAACTTATTGGTGGACTTTGCCTGTTCCTTTTTGGTATGAACGTAATGGGCGACGGCCTTGAAAGAAGAGCAGGTAACAGTCTTAAGGCATTGCTTGGCAAGCTTACAAACAGTAAAATTAAGGGCTTTTTAACGGGAATGGGCGTTACTGCCGTTATTCAAAGCTCATCGGCCACCACCGTTATGGTTGTTGGCTTTGTAAACTCTAAGATAATGACACTAAAGCAGTCTATAGGCGTTATTATGGGTGCTAACATTGGCACCACCGTTACTTCTTGGATACTTAGTCTTGGCGGCATTTCAAGTGACAACGTGGTAATGAAGTTGTTAAAGCCAACCTCATTCACGCCTATTTTGGCGCTAATCGGCACTGCATTTTTAATGTTTTCTAAATCAAGCAAGAAAAAGGATACCGGAACAATTTTACTTGGCTTTGCGACACTTATGTTTGGTATGGATACAATGTCGGGAGCCGTTTCGGGACTTGCAGATATTCCCGCTTTCCAAAACCTGTTTTTAATGTTTAAAAATCCTATTTTGGGCGTTTTGGTTGGCGCGGTGCTCACAGCAGTTATTCAGTCTAGTTCGGCTTCGGTTGGTATTTTGCAGGCCCTTTCCGCAACCGGCGCGGTGTCTTATGCCGCCGCTATTCCAATTATTATGGGACAAAATATTGGTACTTGTGTAACCGCTCTGCTTTCTTCCTTTGGCACCAATAAAAACGCAAAGCGTGCGCGGTAGTTCATTTATCCTTTAATGTAATAGGTACGGTTGTGTGGCTTGCGGCGTTTAGCATAATTTCTTCTGTTTTTGAGCCTGCAATTTTAAATACCTCTGCTTCATATTTTGGTATTGCGGTTGCGCACTCTGCCTTCAATATTTTGTGCACAGCGTTACTGCTTCCACTTTCCTCCTTGCTTGAAAAGATTGCATATATGATAGTGCCTGAGGCAAAGGAAACCGAAAAGGTAGTTGAGCTTGACGACCGCCTTCTTGCAACACCCACAATCGCTATTGAGCAGGCAGAAAAACTTGCGGTTAAAATGGCAAAGACAGCTACCGAGGGCTTTAAGCTTAGCTTACAGGCGGTTGATGGTTATAGCACCGATTTGGCTGAGCAGATTAGAGCTATTGAAGGCGACACCGACCATTTCGAGGATATTTTAGGCACCTATCTCACAAAGGTTTCGCGCCATCAGGTGACCGATGATGATAGTTCTAAGGTTTCAAAGCTACTTAAGGTTATAGGTGATTTTGAACGTATTTCCGACCATAGCGTAAACGTTTTGGAATCGGTTGAAGAGCTAAAGGAAAAGGGCATAGAATTTTCAGCCAAAGCCAAGGAAGAACTGGGTGTTCTTTGTTCGGCGGTATCAGAAATCCTTGACACAACCCTTGCGGCCTTTGAACAAAACGATTTGGAAATTGCTATTAATGTTGAGCCGCTTGAGCAGGTTATTGACAACCTTAAAACACTTCTTCGTGACCGCCATGTTGTTCGCCTTAAAGATGGTGACTGCACCGTTGAAGCGGGCTTTATCTGGTCAGACCTTCTTACCAACCTTGAAAGAACCTCTGATCACTGCTCTAATATTGCAGTATGCGTAATAGATGCAGAAAGGCACGATATGAATGCTCACGAGTCACTAAAGAGCATTAAGGAAAGCAGTGAAGAATTTGATGATAAGTTTACTGCATATTCTAAGAAGTATTCAGTAACTTGTTAAAAGCAAAATTATAAATTAAAAACGCGGTGGATTCTAGATTTTGAATCTACCGCGTTTTATTTTGTGTTGCTCAAATATTATTGTTTGTCTGTTTTTAAACCCTTGTTAATTATCTTGCCCGAAACTGCAATAAGGGGAGAATTAATAAGTGTTGTAATAATGGTTCCAATACCAAGGTTATGGTAACTTGTGGTTAAAATTTCACGCCAGTTAAACTCAAGAAGGTCGCCGAAAATAGCAGCGGCCAAAACAACCGAAATCATAAGCAGGCAAAGGTCAAAAATCCATTTGGTTTTGTTGATGTTTAGCTTATAGCGTAGAGCGAGTTCGTAAACAAAAAGTTCGTGAACCTGCATTGGCATTTTGGTGCGAAAAAAACAGGCAACGCCGAAGCCAACTAATATGTCTCCTATAATAAGCATTAAAAAGCGTAGCCAAACAGAGTCAAAAGCAACGGTGCCTAAAACCCATATAAAAAAGTTTAGAATATATCCGTAAATAATTGCAGTGCCAAAGGAGAGCAAAAATTTTGGCTTAAATCTTCCTATGGAAACAGATAAAATAATCATTATAAGGCCCTGCAACAAGTATTCTATGGTACCTACGTCAAAGCCACCCCAAATGCGAGAAAGGGCTTCACTCACAACAAAGGTGGGCGCCGCAATCATAGAAACGCCAAGGTTTGTTTTGCTGCAAATAGCCACCCCAAAGGCCACAAATATAAGCCCCATTAACCATAAAAGGGTAGATGTATTTAAAAACTTTTTCATTATAAATTCCTTTCATAAAAAAAGCTTTTACCGTTTAATACAGAAACGGTAAAAGCTTCTTGGTGGAGTCATACAACCCAAATACAAACATTACTGTCGAGCTCCTAACTTAAAATTAGAAGACGGTTTTATAACGAATTGGGTGTCGAGCCCCTCGACTGGCGGAGAGTTAGGGATTCGAACCCTAGGTCCCTTTCGGGACACAGCATTTCGAGTGCTGCACCTTCGACCACTCGGACAACTCTCCATATTAAATTTGCCACGGATATTATTATAAATGGGCAGGAAAGAAAAGTCAAGGGGATTTTTGAGGATAGTGCTTATAATTGGTATAGTAATTTAATGCAAAGCGTTGTAGGTAATGCTTCTGAAATAAATACACGCAAAAGGGTGATGACATACGCCTTCGGCGCCCGCATTGCGCTCCTCGCTAAAAACAGTCCATCGGACTGTTTTACAAACGCTCAGACCTTCTTAAGGTTCGACTCCTATAATTCAAAAAGAAAAAACGAATCCACCCCAAAGGATGAATTCGTTTTTGGTCCGAGTGACAGGCGACTCTGCGTCGGTGTTGTTTTGACCGCTCCGAGCGGTGCCCAAAACAACCCACCTTACTCGAGACTTCGCGGCTCAAAAACACTATCGCGTGTTTTTGCCCGCTTCGACGCCCCTGCTTTGCAGGTTCGCCTCCTATGTGCTTTGCAAATCAAAATAAAAACACCGCAACCCTAAAAAAGGTTACGGTGTTTTTGGTCCGAGTGACAGGAGTCGAACCTGCGGCCTCTTGAACCCCATTCAAGCGCTCTACCAAACTGAGCCACACCCGGATTTAATATGTAGCGGCTTTTTGTCGCCGCAGATTATAATATCACATTTAAAGGTAAAATGCAAGTCCTTTTTTCAAAAAAAGGAGCTTTTATAAAAAAATATCGGCTGCTACACTTTCCTGCAACAGCCGAAAAGAAAATGCTAACTAAAAATTACTCAACAAAACCGGATTTTACAAGCTCAACAAGCTGATCAACTGCGTCTTTCTCATCGCCGCCGTCGGCACTGATGCGGATTGATGTTCCACCAATGATGCCGAGCGAAAGTACGCCAAGAAGACTTTTAGCATTTACGCGACGGTCTTCCTTTTCAACCCAAATAGAAGCCTTGAATTCGTTGGCTTTTTGAATAAAAAATGTAGCAGGACGAGCACGGAGTCCGCCTTGGTTTTGAACAACAACATCCTTAACGTACATAGAAATACCTCTCTTAAAATAGTTTAGGTCAAACACCTTATAAACGGTTTATTACATATTAATTATACCACAATTTTTTCTAGTGTCAACAATTAAAGTAATGCCCTCAAAAAATTCTCAATTTGGGCTAAAGACATTTTTTGGAAAATGCCATGCTTTGTGCATAAACAACAAAAAACTGACAATTTTTTGCCGGCGGGGAGGGGGGGTAACATTAAATAGGATTTCGCTTTCTATCTATTTAAGATTAAAAGCGCTTTTTATATACCATTATTTTATATCATTTTTTTCTAAATATTCCTTTAAAAATGCCTGCTCCTTAGCACTGAGCTCTAATTTTTCCAGCATTTCAGGACGTTTATTAAGTGTGGTGATAAGCGACTGCTCTCTGCGCCATTTTTCAATATTTTTGTGGTGACCAGAAAGTAGTACCTCGGGCACCTCTTTTTCTTTCCATACAGCGGGGCGTGTGTACTGTGGATACTCAAGCAGTCCCGCAAAATGGCTTTCCTCGCTAAAGCAGATATCGTCCGACAAAACACCTGGGAGCATTCGGCAGACTGCATCAGAAACAGCTACTGCGGCAATTTCTCCTCCCGTCAGAACAAAGTCACCAAGAGAAATTTCTTCGTCTACTATCTCCTCCAAAACCCTTTCGTCAATTCCCTCATAGTGGCCGCAAAGAAGCACAATATTATCCATTTTCGAAAGCTCTATAGCTTTTTTTTGGTCAAAGGTTTTACCTTTGGGGGAGAGATATATGGTGTGGGGCTTTGTACTGCATTTTTCGCTCACTGCCATAAAGCAGTCATAAATCGGCTGCACCGACATAATCATACCCATACCGCCGCCGTAGGGCGCGTCATCAACTCTATTATGTTTATCCAAGGTATAATCTCTAATATTATGGCAGTTAATGGTAACTTTATCAGCCGCACGGGCCCTGCCTATAATACTCTCGCCTAAAAAGGCCTCACACATTTCGGGGAAGAGGGTCAAAATATCTATTTGCATTTTACTTTTCCTCAATAGCTTCTATATTATCAAAAATTCCGTCCAGCGGGGTAATTATAACCTTATCATTTTCTATATCTACTTCGTTCACAACGCTTGGGATTACCGGAATTAAATATTCCTTATCACCCGATTTTACGTGCCAAACGTCATTGGCACCTGTTTTTGAAACGTCGCTAATTTCACCCAAAAGCTTACTTGTTTTACTATCAAAAACCTTACATCCCAAAAGGTCGCAGATAAGGTACTGGCCATCATCCAGCTTAAAGTCATTCCTTGCAATATAAAGCACCTTATTTCTAAAGCCCTCTGCCAATTCAATGGTGTTTATATTTTCAATGTCCATGAGCACAACATTGCCGTGCACCTTGGAGGAGAGGACCTTTACAAAGTTAAATCCATCTTTTTCCTTTAAATAAACCTTTTTAAACTGTAAAAGAAAATCGGGGGAGTCGCACCATGGCTGAACACGAAGGGCGCCCTTTATTCCGTGGGTGCCAACGAATTTCCCGCTCTCAATATATTCCTTTTTCATATTATCTTCTCCAAAATAAGTTCTAAAAGCATTTTAACATAAAACCCAAAACTATTCAAGGGGGGAGTGCGCACCTAAATAAACAATAAAAATGGCGGGGCAAACACCCCGCCGTTTTTATATAACTTGCATTAAATTTTAGGCCTTAGTCGATTTCAACTGCGATTTTTTCGCCGTTTCTGTTAGCGGCAGCGCGCATAACGGTGCGGATTGCCTTAGCAATTCTGCCCTGTTTACCAATTACGCGGCCCATATCGCTCTCTGCAACGTGAAGGTGGAAAACCTTAACGCCCTCTTCATTAACCTCGTCTGCAGTTGCAGTAACTGCTTCGGGGTTTTCAACAAGACCCTGAGCAATAGCTATTAAAAGTTCTGTCACTTAAATTCCTCCAAAATGGACTAATTTTTAAGTTTGATACTAAAATTAAAGAGCGCCGTTTTTCTTAAGCAAATCCTTAACGGTATCGGTGGGCTGAGCGCCGTTTTTAATCCAGGTCTGTGCCTTTTCAACGTCAACCTTTACCTCAGCGGGGTTTTTAGTGGGATCATAGTAGCCGATTTCTTCAATGAATCTACCGTTACGGGGGAATCTTGAATCAGCAACTACGATTCTGTAGAAAGGAGCCTTTTTAGCGCCCATTCTGCGAAGTCTGATTTTAACTGCCATTTTGTGCACCTCCTATAGAGAAAATTTATATATTCAAAGAATAATTGATATCCTGTGAATTAAAATTTAAAGCCGGGCGGGAGACCCATGCCCCTTGAAAAGCGATTTTTTCCACCCTTAGCATTCATTTGCTTAAACATTTTTTTCATCTGTTCATACTGCTTTAAAAGGCGGTTTATATCCTCAACCTTCATGCCCGAGCCGGCGGCAATTCGCCTTTTGCGGGAAGCGTTAAGAATTTCGGGTTTTTCCCTTTCCTTTTTGGTCATGGAAGTAATAATTGCCTCAATGCGAAGCAGCTGCCTATCATCAATATCAACGTCACGGAGCTGCCTATCCATACCGGGAATCATTGACATAACGCTTTTAAGAGAACCCATTTTCTTAATGCTTTGGAACTGACTTAATAGGTCGTTCATATCAAATTTATTCTCAATAAGACGCTGAGCAGTAATCTCGGCCTGCTTTTGATCAAGCTCGTTCTCGGCCTTTTCGATAAGGGAGAGCATATCACCCATGCCCAAAATTCTCGATGCCATACGGTCGGGATGGAATTCATCCAAATCATCCAGCTTTTCGCCAACGCCGGCGTATATAATGGGCTTACCCGTTACCGCGCGTACCGAAAGGGCGGAACCGCCTCTGGTATCGCCGTCTAGCTTGGTTAGAATAACACCGTCAATGGGCAGTAGCTCATCAAACGCTTTTGCAACGTTTACTGCGTCCTGACCTATCATAGAGTCAATAACAAGCAAAATGTTATTGACCTCAACCGCCTTGGTTATGCGTGTAAGCTCTGCCATAAGCTCATCGTCAATATGAAGTCGGCCGGCAGTATCCAAAATAACAAAGTCGTTACCGTAGTCCCGTGCCTTTTTAACGGATTCTTTAGCAATTTTTTCGGGCTTTTCGGTGCCCATTTCAAAAACAGGGACGCCTGCCGCTGCGCCTACTACCTTTAACTGCTCAATAGCGGCGGGACGGTAAATATCCAACGCTACGAGCATAGGTCTATGACCTTCGGCTTTTAGCTTTTTGGCAAGCTTTGCACTATGGGTTGTTTTACCTGAACCCTGCAAGCCGCACATTAAAATAACCGTAGGGATTTTAGATGCGGTTTTAAGGCGGGTGTGCTCACCACCCATTAAAGCAGTAAGCTCATCGCGAACTATTTTGATAACCATTTGTGCCGGTGTAAGACTTTCCATAACCTTTTCACCAATGCACTTCTCGGTCAGAGTGTTAGTAAAATCTTTAGCAACCTTATAGTTTACGTCGGCCTCAAGGAGAGCAAGGCGCACTTCGCGCATAGCCGCTTTAACATCTGCTTCGGAAAGCTTGCCCTTTGAACGAAGCTTTTTAAAAGCCGCTGCCAGTTTATCTGAAAGACTTTCAAATGCCATTTGTGCTCCTCCTTTTCAGTCGTTTTTTAAAAGGTTTAAATAATCTCTTCCAAAAGTTCTAAGGTTTTAAGGGCCTTTTCCTTATTACCGTTTTTTATATCGGTTTTAAGCAAAGAAATAAGGTCTGACCTTTTTTTTGAATTTTCCAGTATATGAAGGGCGTTTTCCATTTTTATTAGTTCGTTTCCTGCGCGTTTAATCATATCCTGCGCGCCTTGGCGGGAGCCACCCTCGTTTTCTACAATTTCTGAAAGGGAAAGGTCATCATAATAATAAAGCTCCAAAAGACGGCGCTTTTTTTCGCCGAGCAGGGGAGCATATATATCAAGCAGGTCACAAATTAAAAGTTCTTTAGCCATAAAATCACCCTTTCATAAGGACCGAATAGTAGTATATCACAAATTTTTACGTCTGTCAAGTTTTTTTCTTTACACCCAGAAAAAATTGCTTTTCTTTGCTGTTTAATTTATTATTGAAAAAGACGTAATAAAGTTATATAATTATAATGTAATAATATGTTTAAGGCGGACGAAGATAAATGAAGTTTAAAAGAACTCTTACAGTAGTACTTTCGGTTTTGATTTTAGTTTTACCCATAACGGGGTGTGATGGGCAAGGCGCCGACTACATTTTATATATAGAAACCGACCAAGAGCCCAAAACGGTTGACCCACAGCTGGCAAATGGTATAACCGAAGAAATGCTTGTTAGAAATCTTTTTGAAGGGTTAATGAGGTACGACAAAGAAGGTAATCTTCAAAAGGGTGTTGCAGGTGAGGTTGAGACGTCCGCCGACGGACTTTCCTACACCTTTACCATAAGGGAGGATGCCGTTTGGTTTGATGGCACGCCCCTTTTGGCGGATGACTTTGTATTTGCGGCTGAGAGGGCGCTAAACCCCGAAACCAAAGCGCCGAAAGCAAATTTGCTTTACGATATTAAAAACGCAAAAGAGGTACATTCCGGCGCCGATTTACCGCTTGGTATATCCGCTATTTCGGATAGGGTGCTCAAAATAGAGCTTAGTGCACAAAATCCCGACTTTTTAAAGGTGCTCGCATCGGCTGTATTTATGCCCTGTCAAAGAAAGGCGTTTATATCCTTCAAGGGCAAATACGGAATGAATGATGAGGACTTTTTATCCAACGGTTCATTTTCCCTTAAAAGCTGGGAAAAGGATGGGGATTTTACCCTTAGAATAAATAAAAACACCGAATATGTAGGAACTTTTGAGGCGGGCGCAAAGGCAGTAATGTTTAGCGTTGGAGAAAAGTCAACCCGTATGGAAAAACTAAACAAAAACAATATCGATATGGGTTTTGTGGACTACAAGGAACCCGGCGAAACTATAGAGGTAGAGCAGTTTTCAAAAACCTGCTATGCTCTTTGCATAAACCCAAATTCACCATTTGGCGTGGAGGAATTTAAAAGTGCTATCAGAATGTCTTTGGACGGCGAAAAATTTAAAAGCTCTCTTGCGAGTAATTTAGAGTATGCCGAAACCCTGCTTCCGCAAGTAATATTAAAGGATAATGAAAGTTTAAACTCTTTAATAACCCACAAAAAGTCGGCGGTGTATGACCCCGTTTTGGCAAGGAACACCTATTTAGAGGGCGTTAAATTACATAAAGACCCCGGCAATATTACAATAATTTATTTTGGGGATGAAGGCGTAAAGGATGTAGCACTTTTTGTTGCACAGTCTCTCCAAAAAACTCTTGGCGTTATTGCCAACATTGAAGGTGTAAGCGACTTAAGTGAACTGCATAGCCGTATGATGAGTGAAAATTATCAACTGGCGATTGCGCCAATAATGGCACAGAGTAGTTCGGTTACGCAGTATTTAAGCTATTTTTCTAGCGAAAATTCTAATAATTATTATGGGTTTTCTAATTATGCCTTTGATGCGGAGCTATCTAAGACTGTTGAGTATATGCCAAAGCAAGAGCTTATAAGAAACGCCGATAATATGCTAAATTTAATTGATAGCAGTCAACTTATTACTCCGCTTTTTTATGAGCGTGAGGCCTTTGGATATGTAAATATTTATTCGGTACCAAAGGTATCGCCCTTTGATGGAGCTATAGATTTTGCTTTTGTAGAAAAATAGAAAATTCACAATGAGTTTACAAAATATGACAGTTTTTATTACAAATTTTTGTAATAATATATTATAGAAAATTTTTTCTCTTTGACCTCACTAAGAAGGAGAGTGTAATGTGCTACAAATAAATGGTATTTACAAAAAGTATGTTACGGGCGATTTAGAGCAAATTGCTCTCAATAAGGTTAGTTTAAACTTAAGGGATAATGAATTCGTGGCGGTTTTGGGTCCAAGCGGTTCGGGAAAAACTACGCTACTTAACATTATCGGCGGACTTGACAGATATGATGACGGCGACCTTATTATAAATGGAATTTCCACAAAAAAATATAAGGATAGAGATTGGGATTCTTACCGAAATCATACCATTGGATTTGTTTTCCAAAGCTACAACTTAATTCCACATCAGTCCATTCTTGCTAACGTTGAACTAGCTCTTACTATTTCTGGCATTAGCCGAAAGGAAAGAAAGCAAAGGGCTAAGGAGGCGCTTGACAAGGTAGGTCTTTTAGACCAGTGCCATAAAAGACCTAACCAAATGTCGGGTGGCCAAATGCAAAGGGTGGCTATTGCGCGCGCTTTGGTCAATAATCCAAGTATTCTTTTGGCTGATGAGCCCACAGGAGCACTTGATACCGAAACAAGCTTGCAGGTTATGGAACTGCTTAAAGAGGTAGCTAAGGATAGACTTGTTGTTATGGTTACCCATAACCCCGAGCTTGCCGAAAATTATGCCAATAGAATAGTAAAGCTTCGCGACGGCGAAATTATAGATGACACAAATCCCTTTGAGGTTGATGAGGAGAAAACCGAAAAGCCCGTTCACAAGAATATGGGCAAGTCATCAATGTCGGTTTTCACTGCGCTTTCTCTTAGCTTTAATAATTTAAAAACCAAGTTTGGAAGAACCGTGCTTACCTCCTTTGCGGGGTCTATAGGTATTATTGGTATTGCCCTTATTTTGGCGCTTTCTACCGGTGTTAACGCCTATATTGAGGACATTCAAAAAAGTACAATGACCTCTTACCCCATAGCCATTGAGGCGCAGACTATTGACCTTACCTCTGTTATGGAGCTTGGTAGCCAAAAAACGATGGATAGGGTAGTGGAGCACGATTTGGACAGGGTTTATGCCAATACTGTAGATTTTGAAATGGCATCCTCCCTTACCACAAGCATTACAGAAAATAATCTAACCGAATTTAAAAAGTATTTGGATAATAAGGAAAGTGAAATTCACGAATATATCGGCGAAAACGGAATAGTTTATTCCTATGCTACAAAGTTTGGTATTTATACTCATGACCCTGACGGGGAACTCGTGAATACCGATGGCAGTACCTTGGCGGGCAGAAAGGAAAGCGGCGGTGCCTTTTCTATGGCAGGTATGGAGCAAATGAGAAGCAGTATGCTTTCGAACTTTACCGAGCTGCTTCCAATGAAGGATGGAAAGGGTATAAGCCCCGCCGTTAAGGAAAGTTACGAAATGCTTCATGGCAACTGGCCAGAAAAGTTTAATGAGGTTGTTTTAGTTTTAGATAAATATAATGAAAT
The DNA here is from genome assembly GCA_045630265.1 of Acutalibacteraceae bacterium. GTDB lineage: Bacteria > Bacillota > Clostridia > Oscillospirales > Acutalibacteraceae > UMGS1279. The sequence goes on along the minus strand of JAZQSV010000044.1, from coordinate 24,230 downwards.
ACCCTCCTCAACCCTTTACCAGCTTGGAGTTTTACCCGCAAAAGAATATAGGGAAATGCTTGAAAAGATTGAAAAGGGGGAAAAGGTAGAACCAAAGGCATACGACTTTAAGTATAGTGAGATTTGCGATAAAGAATTTTACTTAGTTCCCAACGTTTATACCTATGAAAAAAATAAAAACGGTACCTTTAAAAGTTTTAGTGATGATACTAAAAAAATGGAAGAGCTTTTGAAGGATGCTGTCAGACTAGAAATCGTTGGTATCATAAAGCCAATTAAGGATGCTAAGGCAGCAGTTATTACAAGCGCTCTTTGCTACACTAAGGAGCTTACCGATTACGTTATTGAAAAAACCAATAGTAGCGAAATTGTAAAGGCGCAAATAGCAAGTCCTAAGATTAACGTATTGAACAACCTGCAGTTTGCTCCCGAAGACGATAAAGCAAAGATTAAGGATGCTAAAGAATATCTAAAAAATCTAGGCGTTAGCGAAAAGGCGGCCATGTGTAAAAACTTTATAACCGCTATGTCGGCCACAAATCCGCAAATGGCTGCCCAGTCGGCCTTTATGAGTGAAACTCAGCTTGCGGCGGCTCTTGACGCTTACCTTCAAAACCCTGAGGACAGTGTTTTGCTTGGCATTTACGACACCTATATTTCAAGCGGCACCTTTGACGAAAATATGACCACCTTTGGTGTGGTTAATATGGACGTTCCTAACTCAATAAGTATATATACCGACAGTTTTGAAAATAAGGATAAGGTTTCGGAGTGTATAGAAAGATATAATCTTGACGCCAGCGAAAAGGATAAAATAAGCTATACCGATTTTGTTGGAATTTTAATGTCCTCTATTACCACCATTATAAACGTTATTTCCTACGTGCTGATTGCTTTTGTTGCGGTATCTTTGATAGTTTCATCTATCATGATTGGAATTATAACCTACATTTCGGTTCTAGAGCGCACAAAGGAAATAGGAATCCTCAGAGCAATAGGCGCTTCAAAACGCAATATCTCGCAGGTATTTAATGCCGAAACCTTTATAATAGGGTTGTGTGCGGGTGCACTTGGCATTGCAATATCTGAACTAGTGATTATCCCCGCAAACATTCTTATACACCATCTTACAGGCGTAACCAATATAAGCGCTCAAATACCTCCTGTTGCGGCCGTGATATTGGTTTTACTCAGCGTTGTTTTAACGCTTGTAGGCGGTCTTATTCCCTCCAAAAAGGCGGCCAAAAAAGACCCCGTAACAGCACTGAGAACAGAATAGCTATTCGTAGTTTTCGGCCAGGGAGAGAATTTGCTCAAAACTTTTTGCTTCAATGCCCTCTAAAAGCCGTTTTTGGTCTTTGGGCGGCAGCTCGCTTGTATATACATCCAGAATAAGCATGGGTTTTTCATTATCCTTTTGGAATATGGCGGGTCTTCCCAAATAATCTTTTAAAACGTAACCGGAGTTTTCGGTTGTTTTAGTTTCGGTAGACACTCCCTGCTTTGCAAGGGCAGTCAAGGAAAATATTACAAGAGCGGTACAAAGTATTAAGACAGAGGCTAAAATAATAAGTCTTTTTTTGAGTTTTGGCAAAAAAACACAACCTTTCGGTTGATATTTTGCCCTAAAATTTTAGAAAATATTAAAAAGTGGTTACATTTGGTTAAAAAATTGTAACTCGCATTCTTTTAATTTCTATGTTATAATACCTCGGCAGGGTGTAATATTATACCCTTAAAAGCTTTATATTTGCTTTAAAAATCTGTGAGAAAGGAGTAGTTATATGAGTGACGAGTATAAAAGTCCGTTTTTCGATGACGATGAAATAAGTTCTTTTTCAAACGGCGGCGATTCAGAGGATTTATACAGTACCTCTGAAAACCAGCTTGATTTAAACAGCTTTATTTCAGAAGACCAAAGGCCAAAAGCAGAAAATAAACCGAAGAAAAAACGAATTAAAGATATTAGAAGCTTTAAAGATGTAAAAGATGTTGTTACCCTAAAGGGAGTAAACAATAAGAAAAAATTTATTCTAAGAGCGGCTCTTTCTGTTTGTCTTGTTTTTGTTATTACAATGTGCCTTGTGGTGGGCGGCTTTGCAGTGGTAGTTTTGTCCTCGGGTGACGATTACCAAATTAAAGAAAACCTTTATGATTTAAAACTCAATTCAACTACTACTATCTATGTTGAGGATAAAGCTACAGGGGAGTATGTGGAATATCAGCGTCTTCACGGAGGCGAAAACCGTATTTGGGTACCCTTTGATAAGGCAAAGGCAGAAGCTAAGGAAGAGGGGTATGAGGGCATTCCTTATAACCTTGCAATGGCTTTTGTTTGCATAGAGGACGAACGTTTTTACACCCATGGTGGTGTTGACTGGAAGCGTACTATAGGTGCTTTTGCAAATATGTTTTTGCATTTCTGGTCCTCTAATCAAGGTGGCTCTACCATAACTCAGCAGCTTGTTAAAAACCTGACCCAAGATAAAGACCAAAACGCAATGCGTAAGGTCAGGGAAATAATGCGCGCAAGGAATATTGAATCGACGGTAGATAAGGATACTATTTTAGAGTGTTATTTAAATACAATATCTTTTGCTAACGGTATTGGTGGCGTTGAGGTTGCTTCCAACTACTATTTTGGTAAGAGTGCGCACGAGCTTTCTTTGGCTGAGTGTGCCGCGCTTGCTTCCATAGTTAAGGAGCCAGAGCGCTACCGCCCCGACAAATACCCCGAAAAGAATGCCGAAAGGCGTAAACTTGTGCTTAAAAAGATGTGGGAGATGAGAAAATCTACCAACATTACAAAGGAAGAGTACGAGGCGGCCTTGGCGGAAGAGGTTACTATTGTTGCAAGTAACGAAAGCATTAAGAAAATTGAAATAAATAACTATTTTGTAGATGCTCTGATTGATGATGTTGTTCACGATATGGTGGAGCATTACGGCCTTGACGAGGGATATGCAGAAAAGAATTTCTATAACGGCGGTTATAAAATTTACTGCACAATGGACCCCGAAATTCAGGCAAAAATAGAGGCAATTTATAAAGACCCCGCCAACTTTACCACAAGCAAAACGGGACAAAAGGGTCAGTCTGCAATAACGGTTATGGATTACACAGGCCACGTAGTTGGTATTGTGGGCGGCGCGGGTGAAAAAACCGCCAACCGTGAGCTTAACCGTGCAACCTCTTCACCCCGTTCTCCCGGTTCTACAATGAAGCCAATAGCCAGCTATTCATTGGCACTTGACAATAATCTTATTACCTATTCTTCAATGTTTGACGACCAACCCATTACCTTGCACGACGGCAAAAAGTGGCCGCCCAACTGGTATGGTTACTACGGCGGTAAGGTTTGCGTTGCCTATGCGCTTGAAAGGTCAATAAACACCGTTCCGGCTCAGCTCGTTGAAAAGCTTGGCATGGAAAACGTATTTGACCATCTGGTTAACGATATGGGTATTTCTACCCTTACCAAAAATTCAAACGCTGACCTTACCTATTCGGCACTGGCTCTTGGAAGCTGTTATCACGGTATCACAACAACAGAGTCCTGCGCCGCTTACGCCACTTTTGGCAATAAGGGTAAGTATTATGAGCCAACCTTCTATACCAAGGTTACCGACCAAAAGGGTAACGTTATTCTAAAGGGTGAGAAAAAGGCAAAAATAGCAATGGCAGAGGATACGGCGGTTATTATGAACCACATTCTCAGAAACGTTGTTGACGGCTCACAGGGTACCGGTCGCGCCGCCCGTTCTTATATGGGAAATATGCCGGTATATGCTAAAACGGGTACCACTAACGAAGACCAAAACTGTTGGTTTGCAGGCGGCACACCTTACTACGTTGCTTCTTGCTGGTACGGATACGACCAACCGGAAACAGTTTCAAAATCAAATTCCGCTACAATGCTCTGGGGCAAGGTTATGAAGGAAATTCATAAGGACCTTGAGTATAAGGAGTTTGAAGAAAGCGCATACGTAACAAAACGTTATTACTGCGCTGAAACCGGTCTCATTGCAACCGAAAAGTGTGAAAATAAGGGCATTGGCTGGTATAAAAAGAGTAAGCTGCAGTCCTGCACAAGCCATAGGGGAGAGCCCTTGCCGGAAATTTTACCCGAGCCCGCCGAGGGCGAAGCTACGGAAGGCCAAACTTCGGAGGGAGAGGCACCTGTTACACCCCAACCCGATGTAGCCGACACTGCACAGGGCGGGACCGCAACCGCTCAGTAGAGTAAAACAAAATTTTAAAATATAGTTTTTTCACCCGCAGAAGGAAAGGTATGTGGCTTCGCCTTTTGCGGGTTGTTTTTTTGCGCGAAAAGAGATTGAAAAGCTTTTAATTTTCATAAATATAAAGTTGACATTGTATGGGCTTTATTGTAAAATATATTTAGCTTTATATGTTATATATTATATTTAATAGATTGGGGTAGTTTTATGAAACCGGCATATAAAAGGATTTTAATCAAACTCAGCGGTGAGGCCTTGGCAGGAGAAAAGGGTTTCGGCCTTGATTTTGATAAGGTCGAGCAGGTCTGCAAAAGCATTAAGGACACCTATGATTTGGGCGTTCAGGTTGCCATTGTTGTAGGCGGCGGCAATTTCTGGCGTGGTCGTTCAAGCGGAAAAATGGACCGTACCCGTGCTGACCATATGGGTATGCTTGCTACAGTTATCAATTCCTTGGCACTGGCCGACGGACTTGAGCAGCTTGGCACAAACGTTAGGGTGCAGACAGGTATTGAGATGATTAAAATCGCCGAGCCCTATATTCGCAACAAGGCAGTTCGCCATATGGAAAAGGGTAGAATTGTTATTTTCGGTTGCGGTACGGGTAACCCCTTCTTTTCAACCGATACAGGCGCCGCTCTTCGCGCCGCCGAAATTGATGCCGATATTATCTTTAAAGCAACCAACGTTGACGGCGTTTATGACTCTGACCCCAAAACCAATCCCGATGCTAAAAAATATGATAAGCTTTCCTTTATGGACGTACTTAGTCAGGGGCTTCACGTTATGGATAGTACAGCCGCTTCACTTTGTATGGATAACGGCATTAAGCTTTTGGTATTCAACCTTGACGACCCCGATAACATAACCCGTGCCGCAAGCGGTGAAACCAGCGGAACAATAGTTGAATAAATCGGTGTTTTTATAAAAGCACGCTAACAGTTAGGAGAAAAATTATGAACAGTGTTATTTCTAAAGCAGAAGAGAAAATGAATAAGTCGCTTGACTCATTGGACCGCGAGTTTAAGGCAGTTCGCGCAGGTCGTGCAAATGCTGCGGTTTTGGATAAAATTACGGTTGACTATTACGGCACACCTACACCAATTCAACAAATGGCTGCTGTTTCGGTGCCAGAGGGTCGTATATTACAAATTCAGCCCTGGGATTTATCTACCTTAAGGGATATTGAAAAGGCAATACTTACTTCCGATATTGGAATAAATCCTCAAAACGACGGTAAGGTAATTCGTCTTCTTTTCCCGCCCCTTACAGAGGAGCGTCGTCGCGACCTTGTAAAGGACATTAAGAAAATGTGTGAGGACTGTAAGGTTGCTATCCGTTCTATTCGCCGCGATGCCATTGAAAAGATTAAGGCGCTTAAGAAAAACGGCGAAATTACCGAGGACGACCAAGGTAACGGTGAAAAGAAAATCCAAAACCTTACCGACAAGTACTGCAAGGAAGCAGACGACCTTGCAACACTAAAGGAAAAGGAAATTTTGGAGATTTAGTAAATTTTAAAACCTGCCCATCGGTATCCCCGATGGGCTTTTAAAAAGGTGTGATACAGTGTTTTTTAAAAGAAAAAAACAGGAAAATATTAAACGCGTACTGCCCGACCATATTGCAATAATTATGGACGGTAACGGACGTTGGGCTAAAAAACGTTCACTCCCCAGAACGGCGGGGCACGTAGCCGGTTCTAAAACCTTCAAGGAAATTTCTCTTTATGCTAATAAAATAGGCGTTAAACATTTAACGGTTTATGCTTTTTCTACCGAAAATTGGAAAAGGCCTAAAGAGGAAGTTGACAACATTCTTGATATTTTAAGAAGCTACCTTAAGGACACACATAACTTTAAGGATGAAAATATCCGCCTTAAGTTTATCGGTAATGTAGAGGTTTTGCCTGACGATATAAAACAAATGATTTATGACGTTGAGCGTGATTCGGCCGCTGCTACCGGTATGACACTTAATATTGCTATGAATTACGGCGGTAGGGATGAAATTGTTTCGGCCGTTAAAAATATATGTGCAGATGTTAAAGGTGGCAATATAACTGTAGATGATATAAATGAAGAACTAATTTCTAACTATCTGTACACAAAGGGGCAACCCGATCCCGATTTAATTATAAGACCAAGCGGCGAATTCCGTCTTTCCAATTATCTTATTTGGCAAGGCGCCTATGCTGAGTTTTGGTTTTCAGACATTTTGTGGCCCGATTTTAGGCCTAAGCTTTTGGAAGAGGCCATTGATGATTTTTGTAAAAGAAACCGCCGTTTTGGTGGAGTGTAAACAAAGGTATTGATCTTTATTTTGGTGGTGAAGGTATGAAAACAAGAATAATTGCGGGAGCAGGCCTTGTGGTTGTTGCGGCTTTAGTTTTAGGCGCATCACTTAAATTTCCTATAATTTTACCCTTTGTATTTGCCGCTTTAGGAGCAGTAGCAGTATTTGAACTGCTTTTCGCAACCGGCCTTGTAAAGCAAAAGGGACTGGTATTTTTTGCAATGCTTCCTGCTATTTTGGCACCCTTTGCAATTATTGAGATTTTAAAGGTAGAACTTTCACTTATTTATACGGTTTATGCAGTTTGTGTATTTTTGTTTTATTTGAAATTGCATAGTAGGATAAAACTTGAGGGGCTATTTGCCGCTATACTATTACCTATTATGGCATCCTACGGTTTTGCAACCTTTTCGGTAATTGCACGTTTTCCTAAACTTTTTTACGTAGTGCTTTTGCTTTGTTTTTCTGCGGTGGCCGATACGGGAGCGTACTTTACGGGAGTGCTAATTGGTAAACATAAAATGGCACCCGTTATAAGCCCCAAGAAAACTTGGGAAGGCTTTTTCGGTGGTATGGTTTTTTCCGCATTGGCGGTATTGCTTGTAAGCATTTTTTATAAAAACGTGCTTTTCATAGAAAGTAATATACTGCTTAATGTTTGCATTACACCGCTTTTTGTCGCAGTGGGCGTTTTGGGAGATTTAGCAGCATCGCTTATAAAACGTCAGTGCGGCATTAAGGACTATGGTAAGCTTATCCCCGGCCACGGTGGAATAATGGACAGGTTTGATAGCAATTTAATGATTGCCCCAATTTTTTATTTGTTTATAAGCTATTTCCCGCTTGTATAATAAGGAGTTTTTTATGAAGAAAATATCTGTTCTGGGTTCAACCGGTTCAATAGGTGTTCAAACCTTAGAGGTTGCAAAAAAACACGGCTTTAAGGTGGTTGCCTTAGCGGCCGGTGGCCACAATTTGGACCTGCTGGAAAAACAGGCAAGAGAGTTTCGCCCTAAAATGGTAGCAGTTTTCAGCGAAGAAGCGGCTAAGGATTTAAGGGTAAGACTCGCTGATACCAATATTTTAGTTTTGGGCGGGGCGGAGTCTACACTTTCTGCCGCCGGCATAGAATGTGATATAGTGCTTAATGCTATTGTTGGCATTGCAGGACTAAAACCCACAATGGCGGCAATAGAGGCAGGGCACGATATTGCCCTTGCCAATAAAGAAACCCTTGTTACGGGCGGACATTTAGTCATGGCGGCGGCGAGGGAAAAGGGCGTAAAAATTTACCCTGTAGACAGTGAGCATTCAGCTATTTTTCAGTCTCTACAGAGCACACCCGAAAAAACCCCTTTTAAAATTATTCTTACTGCATCGGGTGGGCCGTTTTTTGGCAAGACTAAGGATGAGCTCAAAAATATTACCCCCGCCGATGCCCTTAAACATCCTAACTGGGATATGGGCAAGAAAATAACAATTGACAGTGCAACTCTTATGAATAAGGGGCTTGAGGTTATTGAAGCGGTGCATCTTTTCTCGGTTTCGGCAAAGGATATAGAGGTAGTGGTGCATAGGCAGAGTATTTTACATTCGGCGGTAGAGTTTTTAGATGGTGCCGTTATAGGTCAGCTTGGCACTCCCGATATGGCCATTCCCATTCAGTATGCGCTTACCTATCCAAATAGAATGGAAAGCCCTGCAGGTAGGGTATCCCTTACTGAAATCGGCGCGCTTACCTTTGAAAAGCCGGATATGGACACCTTTGTTTGTCTTCCGACCTGTATTGATGCAATAGAAAAGGGAGGACTTTATCCTGCGGTTTGTAACGGCGCAAACGAAATGGCCGTTGCTCTTTTCCTAGAGGAAAAAATCGGCTTTTTGGATATTGGCGAGCTTGTAAGCCGCGTTACCTCTATGACAGAAAACAAAAAGGATTATACATTGGATGACGTTTTCCTTGCCGACAAATTTGCAAGAGAAACGGTAATTAAACTTTCACAAAAATAGGGCAAACACGCCCATTAAATGAGGCATTTTATGGAGCAGATTAAAGATTTTCTTGGCACTGTATGGCCATACGCTTTGGCAATAGTTGCATTTTTATTTTTAATAGTAATTCACGAATTCGGCCATTTTATTGCCGCCAAGATTCTTGGTGTTAGGGTTAACGAATTTGCGGTTGGCTTTGGTCCTAAAATTTTCCGCAAAAAGGGAAAGGAAACCGTATATTCTCTTCGCCTTATTCCTCTTGGCGGTTTTTGTGCCATGGAGGGCGAGGACGACGAAAGCACCGATGAACGCGCATTTTGTAAAAAGCCCGCCTGGCGTAGGTTTTTAATTGTTGTAATGGGTGCTACGTTTAATATTATTTTTGGTATTATTTTGGTTGGCGTCACGCTTATTCCACAAAAAATGTACACTACAACTACCGTTGCACAGTTTACTGAGACTGCTGTTAGTAACGCTAGCGGCGGACTTATGGTAGGAGATAAAATAATAGAGGTTGAAGGTAGAAAAATTTATACCACCTATGATTTGTCTTACAATTTTTCGGCCGTTGAGGATGGGAATTTAGATTTAAAGATTGTGCGTGGCGGTAAAAAGGTAGACTTAAAAGACGTTACCTTTAAAACACAAAAGGTAGAGGGTTACAACGTTATTTCGGTGGATTTTTGGGTTAAAGGAGAAAAGCAAAATCTTAAAACCTTTCTTTCCAACACCGCTAAAACCTCCTTTTCCTATAGCAGAATAGTGGTATTTTCACTTGTTGATATGATAGGTGGCCGATATAAGGTTTCGGACATTTCGGGTCCCGTAGGGGTGACGGATGCAATTTCCGAGGCGGCCAAAACCTCCGCTTTAGATTTACTTGGAATAGTAGCTCTCATAACAATAAATTTAGGAATTATGAATTTACTACCAATTCCCGCGCTTGATGGCGGACGGCTTCTTTTTATTTTGGTAGAGATGGTTTTGAGAAAACCTGTACCGCAAAAATTTGAAAAATGGGTACACGCAATAGGGCTTATTATATTGTTAATTTTTATGGCGCTTATTACCTTTAAGGATATTTGGGTTAGAATTTTTTAGGAGATTTTAAACAATGTACAAAAGAGACGATACAGTCAAAGTTTCGGTAGGTAAGTGCGAAAACCGCATTTTTATAGGCGGTGATGCACCTGTTACAATTCAGTCAATGCTAAATGCTCCCGCGCACGATTTTGAGGGGAATATAAGGCAGGCGGTAGCGCTCCAAAAGGCGGGGTGTGAAATTATACGTCTTTCCGTGCCGGATAGGGAAACCATACCCCTTATTGAAAAACTAAAGGCGGCAGTTTCGGTGCCGCTTGTTGCTGACATACATTTTGACTACCGTCTTGCAATAGATAGCGTTTACGCAGGTATAGATAAGGTGCGCATAAACCCCGGTAATATTGGGGACGACCAAAAGGTTAAAATGGTTGTGGACGCTTGCAAAGAGAAAAACGTGCCCATTAGAATTGGTGTAAATTCGGGCTCGGTGGAAAAACAAATTTTGTCTAAATACGGCGGTCCCACTCCCGAGGCGCTTGTCGAAAGCGGTATGTACCATATATCTCTACTTGAAAAATTTGATTTTGACCAGATAGTTTTATCCCTTAAAGCTTCAAATCCCAAAACAATGTTTGAGGCATATAAAAAGGCGGCCGAGGTTTGCAAATATCCTCTTCATTTGGGTGTTACTGAGGCGGGCACAAAGCGTCTTGGTACGTTGAAATCTGCGGCGGGAATAGGCGGACTTCTGCTTTACGGTGTAGGTAATACCATAAGGGTTTCCCTTACCGACGAGCCCTTAGAAGAGGTTGCGGCCGCAAAGGATATTTTGGCGGCCACCGAAATAAGGAGAAGCGGTGTAAAATTTGTTTCCTGCCCCACCTGTGGCAGAACCTCTATTGATCTTGTAGGCCTTGCTAAAAAGGCCGAAGAGGCACTAAAAGACTTGGATAAAAATATTACCGTTGCAATAATGGGCTGTGTGGTAAACGGACCTGGCGAGGCAAGGGAAGCCGAAATAGGCATCGCCGGTGCAAATGGTGAGGGCATTTTATTTAAAAAGGGCGAAATTATTAAAAAGGTGCCGGAGGACAAGCTTCTTTGCACCTTAATTGAAGAAGTAGAAAAATTATAAATTATAGATTAAGGATTTTCGGAATGTCTGAACGTTTTTTACATAAAATTTTTGATAAGGTTATAGGAGATGAGCTCGCAAGCACTCTGCCAGAGGGCAGGGTGTTAGAACTGCGCGTTTCAGAACAAAAGCGCGAAATGCAAATTTCTCTTCATTTTGACACTCTTGTTTCGGCCGAAACGCTAAACCGTTTTAAGGCGGCTGTTACTCAAAATCTTTTGCTTAACGCGGTGCATCTTACAGTTAGCTTTGAACCGAGCTGCTTATCTGTACCTGCCATTTTGGATATGGTAGATGAGCTACGCACAAAAAACGGCTTTATAAACGGCTTTTTGAATGGCGCTGACTATACCTTAAACGGTAACATACTTATTATAGATTTAAAACAAGGTGGTCTTTCAATTCTTAAAGATTCAGGCTTTGAAAAACAGTTTGCCACCCTTTTAATGGAAAGGTTTGGAAGAAGCCTAACTTTAAATTTTGTAGGTAAAACCGAAAATGAAAGAACAGACCTACCTGCTGAAATTCCAAAATCTGCAGCTTCTTCGGCAAGTGCCCCCAAAAAGGCACCAGCCAGAAATGGCACAGAACCTATAAAATCCAAGGTGCAATATGACGAACCGCCGAAGGATGGACTTCCTATATACTTGGATTCCGCAAAGACCTTTTATGGTGCATTACCTAGCGATATGCATATTAAAAAAATGATAGATATTGCTCCTGAAAATCAAGAACTTTTTGTTTGGGGCGAGATAGACGGCTTTAAAAAAGAACTTACCAAAAGGGGAGATAAGTTCAGAGTTTCCTTTGCGGTAAGTGATTACACCAATTCCGTTATGGTTAAAATGCTGCTCGATAAGGAAAGGGTTTCCCGCTTTTCGTCGTTGTTTAACGGAAATAGAGTTTTAATTTTCGGTGACTATGAATATGACGATTGGGAAAAAGACTACGTTATAAATAAGGTGCGTGGTATGGCAGTAGTCGATTATTTCGATATTACCGACAAAGCAGAGGAGAAAAGGGTAGAGCTCCACTGCCATACTAATATGTCGGCCAAGGATGCTGTCTCTTCGGCGGCCGATATTATAAATCGTGCTTACAGTATGGGGCATAAGGCGGTTGCTATTACCGACCACGGTGTTGTTCAGTCCTATCCCGCTGCATTTTCTACAGTATCTAAAATTAAAAAAGCGGGTGGAGATTTCAGGGTTATATACGGCGTAGAATGCTACTTTGTGGATGATACAAAGGGCGAGAACGACGTAACTAAATTAGAACGCTATCACCAAATTATCTTAGTGAAAAACTCGGTGGGTCTTAAAAACCTTTACGAGCTTGTTTCAAATGCCCATATTAACGATTTTTATGCAAGGCCACTTACAAGAAAGAGTGAACTTATAAAGCATAGAGATGGCCTTATTATAGGTAGCGCCTGCGAAGCGGGTGAGCTTTATAGAGCGATTATAGAGGGCAAAAGCGATGAAGAACTTTTAGAAATTGCCAGTTTTTATGATTATTTGGAGATACAACCGCTTGGCAATAACGAGTTTATGGTCAGAAAATCATCCGAGCCTGATAAGGTAACTAAAAAGGGTATTGTAAAACCGAATATTTATAAAAATGTTACCTCTAACGAAGTTATAATGGATTATAACCGCAAGGTTTTGGAGCTTGCCGATAAGCTGGGTATCCCCGCTGTTGCTACAGGCGACGTGCATTTTCTTAAAAAGGAAGATGCCCTGATAAGAAAAATTCTTATGGCGGCGCAAGGCTTTGACGATTTTGATAAGCAGGCCCCCTTGCACCTTAAAACCACCGAAGAAATGCTCGAAGATTTTGCCTATTTTGGCGACAGGGCAAAGGAACTTGTGGTAGATAACCCGAACAAAATTTTCGGTTTAATTGAAGAGGATATTGTTCCCGTTCCTATGACAAGCTGTCCTCCCGTTATTGAGGGCTCGGACGATTTGCTTCGCGATATTTGTTGGGAAAGGGCTAAAAACACCTACGAGTTTGAGGGTAAAATCCCCGAAATAGTTGAAAAGCGCCTTGCAAAGGAGCTAAACGGTATTATCTCTAACGGATATTCCATAATGTACGTTTCTGCCCAAAAGCTTGTTTCCTTCAGTGAGGAAAACGGTTATTTGGTAGGTTCCCGTGGCTCGGTTGGTTCTTCCTTTGTTGCTACAATGGCAGGTATTTCGGAAGTAAATCCCTTGCCCCCGCATTACCACTGCCCAAACTGTAGATATAGTGAGTTCTTTAAAAGTAGCGAGGTTGGCTCGGGCTTCGATTTGCCCGAGAAAAACTGTCCCCACTGCGGCACACCCCTAAAGCGCGACGGACATGATATTCCCTTTGAAACATTCCTTGGCTTTAAGGGCGACAAAGTGCCCGATATTGACCTTAACTTCTCGGACGAATATCAATCAGAGGTGCAAAAATACACCGAAACCTTGTTCGGCAAGGAAAACGTTTTCAAGGCAGGTACAATTTCTACCATTGCTGAAAAAACTGCCTACGGCTTTGTTAAGGCCTACTGTGAAAAAACGGGCATTACCCTTAGCGGCGCAGAAATGGACCGCTTGGCCCGAAAGGTAGAAGGAGCGAAGATTAAGGCCACCACCGGTCAGCACCCTGCGGGAATGGTTATTGTTCCAAGGGATAAGGTCATTTACGATTTTTGTCCTATTCAGCACCCCGCAGATGACGTTAAGAGTGATATTTTAACCACCCATTTCGATTTTCATTCCATTCACGATACACTGCTTAAGCTTGATGAGCTTGGCCACGTTGTGCCTACTACATATAAGTATTTAGAGGAATATAGCGGAATACCTATAAGTGACATTTCCATGTCTGACCCCAAGGTTTATAGTCTTTTCACCTCTACAAATGCGCTTGGAGTAAGTTCCGATGAAATAGACTCTAAAACAGGCACCTTCGCTATTCCTGAATTCGGTACGCAGTTTGTAAGGGGAATGCTTATGGACTGTAGGCCCAAAACCTTTGCAGACCTGCTTCAGATTTCGGGTCTTTCCCACGGTACCGACGTTTGGCTTGGAAATGCCAAGGATTTAATTGATAATGGCACCTGTACTATTTCGGATGTTATAGGTACTCGTGATAATATAATGGTTTACCTTATAAACCAGGGTATGGAAGAGGGTCGCGCCTTTAAAATTACCGAAACCGTTCGTAAGGGTATGGTTGCTTCGGGCAAAATCTCTATCGAGGATTGGAATCAGATGGAGGAGGATATGAGGGCAGTAGATGTGCCGGAATGGTATATTGCCTCCTGTAAGAAAATTAAGTATATGTTCCCAAAAGCTCACGCTGCTGCTTATGTTATTTCGGCGCTGCGCCTTGCGTGGTATAAGGTTTATCACCCACTTGCTTTTTATTGCGCTTACTTTACCGCGCGTCCATCTGATTTGGATATTAAAGCGCTTCTTGGCGGCAAGGCGGCGGTAAAGCGACTATTAAACGAAATTAAAGCAAAGGGTAGAGAGGCCTCTAATAAAGAGCAGGCGGTTTATGATAATATGCTTATTATGAACGAAATGCTTTGCCGCGGTATTGAGGTGCTACCATTAGATCTTAAAAAATCTCACGCCGTAAGGTATCTTGTGGAGGACGGGAAGATGCGTCCGCCATTCGGTTCTATTGACGGTGTTGGCGATAAGGCAGCATACGCTATATACGAAACGGCTCAAAAGGGCAACTTTATATCTAAAGAGGAGTTTCGTGTGGAGTCGGGCGTTTCCAAAACAATCATGGAAGAGCTTGATAGTTTAGGCGTTTTAAAAGACCTACCCGATACAAATCAGCTTTCATTTTTCTAAAACCCTAGCAAAGCTTTGCTATTTTAAAGGAGTTAAAATGTTATTTGCTACCCCAAAAATTTTTAGTGATATTTATACAAACCGTCTTATTTTAAGGGAACCGCGAATTTCCGACACGGGGGACGTTTATGAATTTTGTAGCAGCTTGGATGCTACAAGGTATGTGGATTGGTATCCCCATACCGATAAATACCAAACTGCTGCATATATTCGTTATTTAAAACGTCAAATAGCCATTGGTAATACAAGCAGCTATACCTGGCTTGTGGAACAAAGGCTGGATAAAAAGGTTATAGCAACAATTAGTGTTACGGGGTTTGACAGTTCGGGAAAAATTGCTACGGTTGGCTATACCTTTAACAGGCACTATCAAAATAAGGGCTATGCTACCGAAGCGCTGTTAAATTTAATGCACTACCTTTTTACTAAAAGGGGGGTGGAGAGAATTGAGGCAAAGGTGCTACCCGAAAATGAGCGTTCTATTAAACTTTTAGAAAGGGTAGGAATGAAAAGAGAGGCAAGGCTTAAAAAAGGAGTGTCCATAAAGGGTAAGCTTTGTGATGTACTGATTTATGCCATTTTAAAGGAAGAATTTTGCGGCAAAAATACAGTTTTGTAATATTTTGTCTTAGAAGTTAATAATCAAAACAATACGTTTTGTGCAAAAACACAAATACACAACCGAAAATTTTATGTTCGGTTGTGTATTTTTTATAATATAGGTTACAAAATAATAAAAAAGGTTGCAAATTTGTAACTTTTTAGTTATAATAATAATGCAGTTAGTTACAAATTGTAATTTTTAAAACGTTGAAAGGAGAAGGCAAATGCAGTATTTTAAAAAGGCAAAAAGCTTTCTGGTAACCGCATTCAAAAGGGTAAAAGCTATTCTTTGCAGGGGCTTTTTCATCACTAAAAAAATTGTTTTATTTGTCTTTTCCGCTTTTAATAATCTTTTAAATAAGCTACCTAAGGTTTACTCCCGCGTTTTGGGCGGCACCCTTGCATTTGTTATTTTGCTGGGCATCACCTCTACGGTTGTTTCTGCGGCGGGGGTTATTCCGGCATATAAGGTAGTGGTTGAAAAGAAAAAAGTTGCCACAGTTAAGGATAAAACCGTTTTAGCCGAGGCGGAGATTTTAACAGCCGACGTTTTAAATAACTCTGAATGTAATTCGTTGGTTTCTGAGGCAAAGCTTGTTTATTGTCTTACAACTGAAAGTAAGCTTGTAGATTCCAAAGAACTTTCTAAAAGAATAGTAAATAATTCTTCGGAAATTACCGAATATACAGTGCTTAGCATCGGCGGCATTGAGGTTGCAGGCGACAAAACTGAGCAGCAAGTAAATATTGTTTTAGATGAATATTTAAGTAACTACCAAAAGGAAAGCGGTATGGAGGGTGTAGAGTACTGCGACACACTTTGCGTAAATAATAAATATATACCCACCAAAAAGGCCCAGTCGCTTTCCAGCACTGAGAATTATGCTAAAGAATGTACACTTCCCGTTCAGTCATTTAAAAAGGTAGTGGTAAAAGAAACTATTAAGTATGGTACTGAAAAGACCAATACTAATGAGTTGTTGGTTGGCTCTACAAAAACCGTTTCTGCGGGTGCACTTGGTGAAAAGGAAGTAACCTATAAGGTAACCTACGTAAACGGTGAGGAAAATGGCAGGACTGAAATTTCTTCTGTTGTTACTAAAAAGCCGGTTGCAAAGCAGGTTTTGGTTGGCACTAAAGAGGTTGCATCGGCCGATAAAAACGGAGATGTTCCGATGTGTTGGCCGGTTCAAAGGGTTGCAAGGTCTTACGTTAGCTCCTATATGGGAGATGGCCGCGGCCATAAGGGTATGGATATTGTCGCTCCCAAAGGCACCCCCATTTACGCCGCATATCAAGGTGTGGTAATTTTCTCGGGTAGAGATAGCTCGGGTTACGGCAATTATATTATAATTGATCACCAAAACGGCTATAAAACACTTTATGCACATTGTAGCGAGCTCTACGCCAAGGTTGGCGATACCGTAGCTCAGGGTGAGCATATTGCGGCGGTTGGCTCTACGGGCTATTCCACCGGCAACCACGTACATTTTGAGGTTAGAAAGGGAAGTTCTTACCTTAATCCCGTTAAGTTTATTGGTAGTAAATAAAGGTTAAAATAAGTAATAAAATTTTAGAGCTCCGTCCGTTTGGGTGGGGCTCTTTTTTTAACTCATTTTAGGAAACTGCATAAAATGTAGTGTAGTAAGGAGCATACAAAAAAGGAATATTTGCTCTTTACCGGAAAGGTAGTGGTATAAGTGAAACGGTATTTTATAATTACCGGCACTGTAACCTATGCTATAAAGGGCCGCAATTTTCTTAGAAGTAAGGGGTACGAGGCCGAGATGCGCCGTTTAACGAATATTTCGGGAAATGTTGGTTGCGGATACGGAATATATACAAACTGTGAGCCCGATGCGGCCAAAGAACTGTTTTTACAAAACGGTATTAAATTTTTAGGATTCAGTGAGACAGTTTGAACTTTGGGCAGACAAATACTGTCTGCCCTTTTAGGGGAGAGGTTATATGATATATCTTGATAACGCCGCAACAAGCGGAAAAAAGCCGCAAAGCGTTATAAATGCGGTAAATAAGGCCCTAACAGAATATTCTGCCAACCCCGGCAGGGGAGGACATACACCCTCGATTTTGGCGGCTGAAAGGGTATACGAAACAAGGGAAAAGGTGGCAGATTTTTTTGGCGCCAAGGGAGAGGATAGAGTTATTTTTACTCCCTCTTGCACTGTGGGGCTTAATTTTGCTATAAAAGGGGTTATGCGCAGGGGAGAGCATATTATAATTTCTTCTATGGAGCATAATGCCGTAGCAAGGCCTGTTGAAACAATTAAAAGAATGGGTGCAGAGGTGGACGTGGCTGAGGTTATATTCGGCGACAGTGAGGCAACAGTTCGTTCCTTTAAACGGCTTGTAAAGAAAAATACACGGGCTATTGTTTTGATGCATGCTTCCAATGTTACGGGAGAAATTTTTCCAATAGCCGAGGTTGGGGAGCTATGTAAAAAAAACTCCATACTTTTTATTGTAGATGCCGCCCAAACAGCGGGAGTGTTACCCATAGATATGGAAAAAATGAATATAGATTTTTTGGCGGTGGCGCCGCACAAGGGTCTGTATGCGCCAATGGGAACGGGTATTTTAATAGCAAATAAGGATATTCCCTTTACTCTTATAGAGGGCGGAACGGGGGTGGCATCGGCCCTTAGTACGCAACCCGACGATTATCCTGAACGCTTTGAAAGTGGAACACTAAATTTACCAGGTATTATGGGAATCTCTGCGGGAATAGATTTTGTAAAACAAAAGGGATTGGATAAAATTTATACTGCCGAACAAGGGCTTATGAAAAATCTTTATAACGGGCTTTCAAAGGCTCGCGGATGTGAGCTATATACACCCTTCCCCGAAAAGGGGACCTTCGTACCCGTACTTTCCTTTAATATAAGAAATTCCGATTCAAGCACCGTTTCTAAAATGTTAAACGAATATGGCTTTGCCGTGAGGGCGGGACTTCACTGCGCACCATACGCCCATAGACGCCTAGGTACAATAAACAGGGGAACAGTAAGGGTTAGCCCTTCGGTTTTTAGTAGCGCAAACGATATTGAAAGATTTTTATTTGCGGTAAAGAAAATTGCCGATAAGTTTTAGAAAATTGTAAAAAATACAGTAAAATTAGATAGACAAAAAGATTTTAATGTGTTATACTCTAAATGTATTAAAATGCAAGGAGTTGTTTTTTGTGAAAACAGAAAAAGCATATTTATTAGCAAAAGAAAAATACGCCGAAATCGGTGTAGATACCGATAAGGTTTTGGAGAGACTTCAAAATACTGTTATATCAATGCATTGTTGGCAGGGTGATGACGTTAACGGCTTCCTTTTTAAGGATGTTGAACTTAGCGGCGGTATTCAAACAACCGGTAATTACCCCGGTGCAGCAAGGACTGCCGATGAGCTTCGCGCCGACATTGAAAAAGCAATGTCTTTAATTCCCGGCAAACAAAAGCTTAATCTTCACGCTATATATGCCGATACCGACGAAAAGGTTGACCTTGATGAACTGGAACCCAAGCATTTTGAAAGATGGGTAGAGTGGGCAAAAAAAATGGGCATAGGCCTTGATTTTAACCCTACATGCTTCAGCCATCCTATGGCAGATAGTGGATTTACTATTAGTAGCGCCGATGAAAAGGTAAGAAATTTCTGGATTCGTCATTGTAAACAGTCCAGAAAAATTGCCGCATATTTTGGTAAAGAATTAGGTCAAACCTGCGTTACAAACTTCTGGTTCCCCGACGGATATAAGGATAACCCCGTTGATAAAGAGGGACCCAGATAC
Source organism: Acutalibacteraceae bacterium (assembly GCA_045630265.1). Lineage (GTDB taxonomy): Bacteria > Bacillota > Clostridia > Oscillospirales > Acutalibacteraceae > UMGS1279. Next base: position 5,273 of record JAZQSV010000044.1, on the reverse strand, counting down.
CGTATGATGACCGCACTTGATGAGGTTTTCGCAGAGGAATATGACGAGAAGTATACTAAAGATGCGCTTGAGAGCAAGGTTTTCGGCATTGGTGCAGAAAGCTATACTGTTGGCTCTAACGAATTTGCTCTCGGCTATGCAGTATCCAGAGGCAAAATGTACTGCCTTGATGCAGGCCATTTCCATCCTACCGAGGTTATTTCGGATAAAATTCCCGCAGTGCTTCTTTTTACCGATAAGCTTCTACTTCATGTTAGCCGTCCGGTTCGCTGGGATAGTGACCATGTAGTTATTATGGATGACGAGCTGTTGGCTATTGCAAATAACCTTGTTCGCACAAATCTTGTTGACCGTACATATATAGGACTTGACTTCTTTGATGCAAGTATTAACCGTATTGCTGCTTGGGTAATTGGTACCCGCAACATGCAAAAGGCACTTCTTCGCGCAATGCTTGAGCCCACAAGTAACCTTATGAAGATGGAACTTGAGGGTGATTACACCTCTCGACTAGCCCTTACAGAAGAGTATAAAACCTATCCTTTTGGTGCAGTTTGGGATTACTTCTGTGAGAAAAACGATGTTCCTGTTGGCGCTGAGTGGCTTGAGGATGTAAAGGCATACGAAAAGGATGTTCTTTCTAAGAGATAAAGCTTTAAACCGCCCTATTTTTTAGGGCGGTTTTTCTGTCTTGAAAAGAGTATAAATTTTTTTCTATTTTCGTGAAAATAGTAGGGCTTTTTTGTTGACAAAAAGGTTTAATTTGTGGTATACTCATTAAAGTAAATCTTTAAGTCGATACTGTGATGTCGGCAAGGTTGGTATATTTTAAAAATTAAGGGTCATTTGGCTGCTTTTTGCGGCTAAATTTGTCCTACTTTTTAAGTATGTTCAGTCTTGCCAAATGGCAGGGCTTTTTTCTTTATATTTTGGTAGGAGGAAGAACAATGAAAAAAGTGGTTAAAAATCAGTTTGATATATCACTTGAGGCACTTTCAGGAGTTGTTGCCTCTTCTTTACCCACCGAAATTATTAGTGATTTTGCCTCTAAAAAATACGTTGTTTTTCCCGGCTTTTGCGATGTGCACGTGCATTTTCGTGAGCCGGGTTTTTCTTATAAAGAAACTATTTTTAGCGGTTCAATGTCGGCAGCAGGGGGCGGCTACACTGCCGTTTGCACAATGCCTAACCTAAACCCCGTTCCTGACAGTAAAGAAAATATACAAAAACAAATAGATATAATAGAAAAAGATGCAAAAATAAATATTTACCCCTATGCTTCTATAACGGTAAAACAACTGGGCGAGGAACTTTCCGATATGGATAGTCTGAGCGACGTATGCATTGCATTTTCGGACGACGGTAGGGGAGTGCAAAGCGAAGCCCTGATGCGAAGCGCCATGCTAAAGGCGAAGGAGCTAGGGAAAATCATTGTTGCCCACTGTGAAGATAACTCACTATTAAAGGGCGGTTATATTCACGATGGTGAATATGCAAAGAAACACGGCCATAAGGGAATATGCAGTGAAAGCGAATACCTGCAAATTGAAAGGGATTTAAAGCTTGTAGAGGAAACGGGCTGCGCCTACCACGTTTGCCATATATCGGCAAAGGAAAGCGTAGAGCTTATAAGAAAGGCCAAGGCCAAGGGGCTAGACGTAACCTGCGAAACTGCGCCCCACTACCTTGTTTTGGACGATAGCGATTTGAAAGAAGATGGCAGGTTTAAAATGAATCCGCCGCTTCGCTCTGTAGCCGACAAAAAAGCACTCATTGAGGGTATTTCTGATGGCACTATTGATATGATTGCTACCGACCACGCTCCGCATAGTGATGATGAAAAGTCAAAGGGTCTTGAAAAAAGCGCTTTTGGAATTGTAGGGCTTGAAACCGCCTTTTCGGTACTGTATACCCACCTTGTTAAAACAGGGGTAATAAGTTTAGATAAACTTATAGAACTAATGGCGGTAAATCCACGGAAACGATTTAATATACCTCTTGGTAAAGATTTTACGGTTTGGAATTTGGGAAGCAAATTTAAGGTAGACCCAAATGAATTTTTGTCAAAGGGCAGAGCAACTCCTTTTAAAGGGCATGAACTTTTTGGCAGATGCGTTATGACGGTCTGCGACGGCAAAATAGTGTATAAAGATATAAACGGTTAGTTTTGGAGGAATAAAAATGGCAAAGAGAAAAGATTTGAAAAAGATTTTGATTATTGGCTCGGGCCCTATTGTTATAGGTCAAGCGGCCGAGTTTGACTATGCGGGCACACAGGCCTGCCTAGCCCTTAAGGAAGAGGGGTATGAGGTTATACTTTGCAACTCCAATCCTGCTACTATTATGACCGATACCACCATCGCCGATAAGGTGTATATGGAGCCGCTTACCTTAGAGTATGTTGCTAAAATACTTCGCTATGAGCGTCCTGATGCTATCGTTCCCGGCATTGGTGGACAAACAGGACTTAACCTTGTTATGCAGCTTAAAGAAAAGGGCGTACTCGAAGAGTGCGGCGTTGAATTGCTTGGTACTAGCAGTGAAAGTATTGAAATGGCCGAGGACAGAGAACTCTTTAAAGAACTTTGTCAGTCTATTGGCGAGCCAACAATTCCCTCTGAAATTACATATAATCTTGATGAAGCAAAGGAGGCGGCTAAGCGTATTGGCTACCCCGTTGTGCTCCGTCCTGCATTTACACTAGGTGGTACAGGCGGCGGCTTTGCCTATTCGGAAGAGGAGCTTATTGAGGTTGGTACAAATGCATTCAAGCTTTCTCCCGTTCATCAAGTACTTATTGAAAAAAGCGTTAAGGGCTATAAGGAAATTGAGTTTGAGGTAATGCGCGACTCTAAGGATAACGCCATTACTATTTGCGGTATGGAAAACATAGACCCCGTTGGCGTACATACTGGTGACTCTATTGTTGTGGCACCTATTATGACACTAAATGACCACGACCTTAAAATGCTAAACGATAGCGCAATTAAGCTTATAAGACATCTTAAAATTGAGGGTGGTTGTAACGTTCAATTTGCACTTAATCCTAATTCCAGCGAATATTATTTAATCGAGGTTAACCCAAGGGTTTCCCGTTCCTCTGCACTCGCATCTAAGGCAAGTGGATATCCCATTGCCCGCGTTACCGCAAAAATCGCAGTTGGTATGGAGCTTAGCGAAATTGCGGTTGCAAATACCACCGCCGCATTTGAGCCAAGACTTGATTATGTTATTGCAAAGCTGCCAAGGTTCCCCTTTGACAAATTTACAACCGCTACCAACACACTCGGCACACAAATGAAAGCAACGGGTGAGGTTATGGGCATTGGCTCCAATTTAGAGGAATGCCTACTTAAATCTGTTCGCTCACTTGAAATCGGTGCCTGCCACTTCCATCTCCCTAAGTTTGACAATATGGAAACGGATGCACTTTATAATTATCTCAACGAATTTAAAGATGATAATATCTTCTGTATTGCCGAACTTTTCCGCCGCGGCGCAAAGGTAGACAAAATCCACGATATTACAAAAATTACTTCCTACTTCCTTGAGGCAGTTGAAAGAATTGTTAGAATGGAAGAAAAACTTGTCGCTGACAAGAGCTTAGAAACCCTTAAAAAGGCAAAAGAAATGGGCTTTAGCGATAAATTTATTGCAAAGCTTTGGGGCGAAAGGGAAATAGAAGTTTACAATTTAAGAAAGGAAAATAATATTTTCCCCATCTACAAAATGGTTGATACATGCCATACAAATGCATATATCCCGTACTTCTATTCATCCTATCAGGGCGAAAATGCTTCAGTACTTACAGATAAAAAGAAGATTGTGGTGCTCGGCGCAGGACCTATCCGTATCGGTCAGGGTGTAGAGTTTGACTACTCTACCGTTCACGCCGTTACAACCATTAAAAATTCAGGGTACGAGGCAATTATTATAAATAATAACCCCGAAACGGTTTCTACCGACTATACAACAGCAGATAAGCTTTATTTTGAGCCACTTACTCCTGAAGACGTAATGAATATTATTGAGTTTGAAAAGCCGGATGGCGTTGTTGCTTCACTCGGCGGACAGACTGCAATAAACCTTGCTGAGCCACTTAGGGATAGGGGAGTTAAGATTATAGGTACCGACTGCGATGCTATTGAGCGTGCCGAGAATAGGGATAGCTTTGAAAAAATCCTTTCCGACCTTGGTATCCCACAGCCAAAGGGCAGGGCAGTTACAAAAATTGAGGACGGTGTTTCGGCCGCAAGCGAAATTGGCTACCCCGTACTTGTAAGACCAAGCTTTGTTTTGGGCGGCAGAGCAATGCAGATAGTAGCTAACGAAGAGCAGCTTCGCACTTACCTTAAAACTGCCGTTGAAATAGATGAAGACCGCCCCGTTTTGGTTGATAAATATATTCAGGGTAAAGAGGTTGAAATTGACGCTATTTGCGATGGTAGGGACGTTTTCGTGCCCGGTATTATGGAGCTTGTTGAGCGTACCGGTGTTCATAGCGGAGACTCTATAAGTGTTTATCCCACCTTCAGCATTTCCGATAAGGTTAAGGGCACAATTTTGCAGTATGCAAAAAAGCTAGGCCTTGGAATTGGCATAGTGGGCCTTTACAATATACAGTTTATAGTAGATGAGAACGACGAGGTATTTATAATTGAGGTTAACCCCCGTTCCTCTCGTACCGTACCCTTCCTTTCAAAGGCAACGGGTTACAGTCTTGCCGATATTGCTACCGAGGTTATTATGGGCAAAAGCTTAAAAGAACAGGGTATTTTCGATATTTATCCTAAGGAAAAAGACCGTTGGTACGTTAAGGTGCCGGTTTTCTCCTTTAATAAAATCAGGGGACTTGACGCTTATCTTTCTCCCGAAATGAAGTCCACAGGTGAAGCTATCGGTTATGATGATAAGCTTAACCGTGCAGTTTATAAGGCACTTCAGGCATCGGGTATGCATCTTCAAAACTACGGTACAGTTCTTGCCACTATTGCCGATAAGGATAAAGAAGAGGCGCTTCCTCTTATTAGAAGATTTTACAACCTTGGATTTAATATTGAGGCAACCGAGGGTACGGCGGCATTTTTAAAGCAAAACGGTATCCGTACCCACGTTAGAAATAAAATAAGTGATGACAGTGAGGATATTCCATCCGCCATCCGTCAGGGTCATATTGCCTATGTTATAAATACAAGAGATGTGGGCTCTGTAGGAACCGAAAACGATGGTCAAAAAATCCGTCAGTGTGCTACCGAGAATAATGTAACAATCTT
>JAZQSV010000043.1:0-25973 GCA_045630265.1 Acutalibacteraceae bacterium | reverse complement strand
ATATGTGTGCCGAAGGCACCTATTTATAATTGTCGGCTTTGCCGACACCATACCTATTACCTCTTACCTATTACTTCTTACTTAAAATAAAAAAGGTGAGCCCAGCTCACCTTTTTTATTTTAAATATACTCCGCTTATTTCATCAAAGGGCTCTATGCAAACCTTTACTCTTTCCTCCTTTGAGGTGGGGATGTTTTTGCCTATATAATCTGCCCTGATAGGTAGCTCTCTATGTCCTCTGTCCACCAAAATTGCAAGCTGAATTGCTCTTGGTCTGCCAAGTGAAAAAACCGCCTCTATAGCGGCGCGGACCGTTCTGCCGGTATAGAGTACGTCATCCACAAGTATTACCGTTTTATCGGTAACCGAAAAGGGAATGTTTGGCTTTTTGGTATCCAAGCTCACTCCTTCGCCATCAATATCGTCGCGGTAGTGGTGAATATCCACTGTAGCAAAAGGCGGTGCTGCGCCCTCTATTTTCTTTATATTTTCACATATTTTTTCGCCAAGTGGGATTCCCCTGCTTTTAATTCCTATAAGCACCAGATTTTCAGAGCCTCTGTTTTTTTCCACAATTTCGTGGGATATGCGCCTTATAGAGCGCTCCAGTGCCTCGGCATCCATTATCTGTGTTTTAAAGTTATCCATAAAATCAACATCCTTTAATGATGGATATATGTTTTATCCTATGCACTCAGTATATCATAGCGTCCGCTTTTTTTCAAGTCTAACACAAACTAAAAAATAGTTTCTAATTCTTTTAAAATTGGAAGATTTTTTCAAAAAAGCACTTGACAATGAGACAAAAAAAGGATATACTGTAATGCGGTTAGAGGCTGCTAACCGCTTATTAATTGCGGTTGGGTTAGCCGCTGCTAATTGAATTTTAGTTGGAAACGAACGGTGGTTTAAAATGACTTTGCTTGAAGCAGTGGAAGGACAGGAATATATTATTAAAGATGTTGCTACCTTTGACGAGGAGTTTAATGCCTTTTTGTTTTCGCTTGGTTGCTATGCGGGTGAAAAAATCGTTGTTGTTTCCCACCTTAAAAAAAGTCTTGTAGTTTCCATTAAGGATAGCCGCTACAATATTGATAGCGCCCTTGCCGAAGCCATTGAAATTTAAGGCCCACTTAAATTTAAAATATGCCGAAGCTTTTCGGCTTTTTTTACGGCAACGAGTTGGCGACGACTAACTCACCCTAAAAAATGCAGTTTATATAGTGTAAACACTTTCATTTAAAGTAGAGGAGATTTGTTATGAGAATTGCGCTTGCAGGAAACCCGAACTCGGGTAAAACCACAATGTACAACGCCCTTACCGGCCGAAATGAAAAGGTTGGAAACTGGGCGGGTGTTACGGTGGATAAGAAAGAGCACCCTATAAAAAGGTCGTTTAGCGACGGAAAGAGCGTTGTTGCAGTTGACCTTCCGGGCGCATACTCAATGTCCCCCTTTACCAGCGAAGAGAGTGTTACAAGTACATACGTTAAAAACGAAAATCCCGACGTTATTATTAACATAGTGGATGGTACAAACCTAAGCCGCAGTCTTTTCTTTACCACACAGCTTTTAGAGCTTGGTATACCGACCGTTGTGGCGCTAAACAAAAGCGATATAAATAGGAAAAAGGAAACAGAAATAGACTGCGAGCTTTTATCAAAGCTTCTTGGCTGCCCTGTGGTTGAAACCGTTTCAACCTCAAGTGACGGACTCAGGGCTGTTGTTGAAGCCGCCATAAGCTGTGTTGGCAAAAGCCAGCCTGCACCCTATCTGGAGGGCGATATCGACCTTACCGATAAAGCAATTGTGGTAGCTGCCGACAAAAAACGTTTTGAGTTTGTAAAAAGGGTTGTAAAAGAGGTTGAGATCCGCAAGGTTTTAACCAAGGACAAAAACTTCGGCGATAAAATCGATGCTGTTCTTACAAACAAATGGCTTGGTATTCCGATTTTTGCAGTAGTTATGTTCCTTGTTTTCCAGATTTCTCAGGTTTGGGTGGGTACCCCTATTGCCGACCTGCTTGTTTTCTGGCTTGAGGCATTCCAATCCTTAGTGGGCGACCTACTTAAAAATGCAAGCCCACTACTCTCGGCAATTTTAGTTGACGGTGTTATTGGCGGCGTAATTGCCGTTGTTGGCTTTTTGCCGCTTGTTATGGTTTTGTATTTCCTTATTGCCCTTTTAGAGGACTGCGGTTACATGTCCCGCGTTGCGGTGGTTTTAGACCCTATATTTAAAAAGGTCGGTCTTTCGGGCAAGTCGGTTATTCCTTTTGTTATTACCATTGGCTGCGCAGTTCCGGGAGTTATGGCAAGCCGTACCATTAGAAACGAGCGCGAAAGAAGGGCAACCGCAATGCTTGCCCCATTTATGCCCTGTGGCGCAAAAATTCCCGTAATTTCCCTTTTTGCAGGTGCGTTTTTTGATAATGCAGGTTGGGTGAGCACCCTAATGTATCTTTTAGGAATAGTTTTAATTTTTGTTGGCGCACTTCTTATAAACGCCATTACAGGTAACAGACGTAAAAAATCCTTCTTTATTATTGAGCTTCCCGAATACAAAATTCCCTCTCTTTGGGGAGCATTCAAAGCAATGTGTTCCCGCGGTTGGTCCTACATTGTAAAGGCCGCCACCATAATACTTCTTTGCAATATGGTGGTACAGCTTATGCAAACCTTTACCTGGAGCTTTGCCGTTGCAGAGTCGGCAGATGCCTCAATCTTAGCAACCATCGCAAAGCCTTTCGCATATATTATCTTCCCGCTTGTGGGCGTTCTTTCCTGGCAGCTTGCCGCCGCGGCAGTTACAGGCTTTATTGCAAAGGAAAACGTTGTTGGCACCCTTGCCGTTTGCTTTGTAGGACTTGATAACCTTATTGACGCCGAAGAGCTTGCCCTTATGGAGGGCGCAGGAACAGAGGTTGCAGGTATTATGGCCATTACAAAAATAGCCGCTCTTTCTTACCTTATGTTTAACCTTTACACTCCCCCCTGCTTTGCGGCTATTGGTGCTATGAATGCCGAGATGAAGAGCGCAAAATGGCTATGGGGAGGCATTGGCTTCCAGCTTGGGGTTGGTTATACCGTTTCTTACCTTATTTATACGGTAGGTACACTTATACTTAACCCTGCTTCGCTAAATATTGTTGGTGCATTGGGAGGCGCTTTGGTGGTTGCCATCTTCATAGTAACTGTGGCCTTACTAATTTTAAATACCAACAAGAAGCTAAGTATTGAAGGGCAAAGGTAAAGCTTTATGCTGGAAAACATTATTATAATTTTACTTCTTTGCAGTATTTTGGGTCTTATAATTTTCTATATTGTAAGGTCCAAAAAACGCGGCGACAAATGTATTGGTTGTCCCTATGCTAAAAACTGCGGAGGAAACTGCAGTAACAAAGAAAATAAAAAGTAAAAAGTAACGGCAGTAGTGATAATTCACTACTGCCGTTACTTTTTTTGTAGGTTTATGGTTTTTATTCTACCTCTACTACGCCGTTGGCCTTAACGGTAATTTTCATGCCATCTTTAACGTAGTTTAAAAATTCCTCTCCAAGGCAGTCAATAACCGGCATAGTAACGCCCTCTACCCACACGTCGGCCAGCACTGCACCCGCCGCGGCAAGGGAGTCAATATGGTTTGCAAAAAGCATACAAGCGGGATTTTTTTCCATTGCGCAAGCACAGTAAAGCACCAAACCGCCCGTAGTTGAGCCAATAGTCTGAGGCAGACAAAGTGCCTTGTTTATTAAGGGCTTGCCGTAAAGCTCCTTATTGCTTTGGTCGCCGCATTTTACCTCTTTATCGCCAAACTGGAGCGCCATTTGAAGGGAGGCAAGGGTATTAAAGCCCTCTTTAGTAACAACCGCCTCGGCAGTTACTTCGCCGGGGGTTACAACTCTACCTTTAAACTGTTTCATTAGTTTTTACCTCCTGTAATAGCGGTTAAAATTTCAGCGTCGGTATAATACCTTGCACTTGTATAGGTGCGAAGCTTGTTTGAAGAGGTAATAACCGGCATTTTTTTGCAAAGCGGGTTGTTCATATACATAAGCGGACAAATATAAGAGGTAATAACACCGGTGGCTTTAAGGCGAGCGGCATATTCGGTTTTGTTAAACTCCTCCAAAACCTTGGGTGCGGCGGTTAAAACTGTTGGAAGCGTGATTTTCGCAAGTTTATTTTCATTCAGTTTTGCCTCAATATCAAGTGTCCATTTTTTGAGCTGTTCTAATGATAGGTGGGGGCAACCAACAAAGCAAAGCTTTGGCTTTGCGTCGGGATTTTTCCAAACTACGGGGTAGTTGTTTTGCACTCTTTCAAGCTCGGCATCGTCAATTATATACTCCTTTGCGCCATCTAGGATAAGCGCATCGCCAAGCTCTACTGCCTCGGGTGTTAAGTTTTCAATATGGTAAAGGCCAACCGCACCGTTAGAGGCGGTTGCGGCGCCAAAATCCTTAAGATAAGAGGTTGCGGCTTCGTCTAGCTCGGTACCAATCCACTTATCAAGCCCTTTAACATAGGGCACATCCTCCATAACCTTCATACCAATAGCCGAGCCGAGAAGCTGTGCTTCGGGCTTCTTTGTGGTTTCTACCCTAATAACCCAAGATGCCTTTCTGCCCTCGTCGGTAAGAAGACCGAAATAGGGTACAAAACCAACTATAGAGCCCATAATATCAATAATACCGGAGTTGCGGTTGCAACGGGCACCTAGCACCGAGTTTGCATAAACAACGGCGCTGGATTCGGCCCAAGAAAGTACCTCTCCCTTTTGCGGTTTGTTGCCAACCTCATCCATATAACAGGTGCAGGTAAAGGCATTTTCGTCCATAAGGCCTAGCTTTTTAAGCTGCTCCTCGTAAAAATCCTGCTTGGTGTACATAAACTTGTTAAACACAAGGTTTTGTAAAAAGTTTGCAGGAACGTTTTTATCAATGGGGCGTGGGTCAACCGAGAATTTTTGCTCGGAGCAAACGTCTGCATCAAGAATCTTGCCCATTAAATCGTATACGGGGGACATAACCTTAAGACCGAAAGAGGTAACAAGGTGATTATATTTTGATGTGATAGGCACCAGCTTTTCGGCCTCAAAAGCGTCGCCGTACATTACAAGGGTTTTCATAACCTTTGCAAGTGTTTCGCCCTTTTCGCCGTTTAAAATGGCCTTTTGTTCATCGGTTAAATACATTATTGTTCTTCCTTTCGAATTATCTATTTTTTTCTTTTGAAAAAGATAAAATACCAAGCCAAAGCGCCAATAGCCAAAAATGCTACTGAACTTATTGTAATTATAAACGTCGTTTGTGCTTTTTTGCTATTCTTTTTTTCGGGTTTTGTTTCGTCTGTCTTCTCTTCGGGCTCGCTCTTTATTTCAGTATCGGTGCCGGTAGTTATGTCCTCTACTATACTTTCTACGGATGCGGTTTCAGAGCTTGTTGCACTAGATACTGAAGAGGTGTTGGCTACGATTTGTTGTGGCTTTGAACTTTCACTCGGAAAACTGCTGCTTGCTGGCGGTGTTACTACATCAGGTATTACCGTATTGGGATTTATAAGATCCGATGGGGCGGAGCTTACCTTTACGTTGGACAAATACTTGATTGTGTTTCCGTCGTAAGAAACGGTATATTTAGTCCAGTCGTCAGAAATAGAACGATAGTAGGTTACATAGCCATGCGGATACTTGTAATATAATTCGGGACAATAATCAACGTATTCTATTTTCCCTTCGGGCGGTGTTTGGGAAGGCACGTCTTCCGGAATATTAAGATAGACATCAAAATTATTGCCGTTTTTTACATATCCAATAAGCTGCCAATAATAATGTTTTGGTTGCCTTCCGCCATCAGCAATGGCGACCATATATTCCGCTTTTTCCTCATTGTAGATGGGCGTTCCGTTTTCGTCATAGCGATAACTATAATTTCGAACCTTGTAATTGCGAAGCTCTTCTAACATCTCTTCCGTTGTATTAAAATGCGCTTTAACAAATTCAATATACTCCTTTTCCGGAATCCAAACGTATTCAGGAAAGGGCTTTAGCATTTCATCAAGTGTAGGAAAATACATCGGTGGGAATTCCTTTTTTATTACCGTATATTTATCGGGATTTGCATAATAAATCATATCAGCCGACTCCATAATCGTTTCTAACGAGTATAGTTCCCCGGGTTGAACATCGCGCTCCACGTATCCCCCTATATCCGGATCGGGATGGGGATCCATATTATAAAAGTAGTGAAAATCTCTAACCTCCAAAAATACGTCACAAAGATTTTTCTCCTTGGCAGAAACAGAAAAGGATAAACCACTAACCAAAACAATAGTACATAAAACAAAAACCAGAACTTTTTTCATAAACTAGACCTCAATTAACTATATGTGCTTTAAATCTTCATACATATGTCCCACGCGCCCCAAATAACGGTGCGGAGATTTCCAACCTTTGCGGCATCGCCGATTACGTGAACCTTTTTGCTAGATTTAGCGAGCGGTGCGGGATTGTAGCCAACCGATAAAATTACGCTGTCAGCCAAAATGGCTTTTTTATCCCCTGTTTTATCGACAACCGAAACAAAGCCGTCGCCGATTTCTAAAACGCCGGTTTCAAGATGTACCGGAACGTCATTTGCCTTAAAGAAATCCCTTAAATAGCTTGTGTTTGCAAGGCATACACCCTTTGTGGTAATAAGGTCGTCCTGCATTTCAACAATGGTCGGCTTTTTACCCTTTAGATATAAATCGTATGCAATTTCACAGCCGGTGAGTCCGCCGCCGATAACCACAACGTTTTCGCCCACCTCTTTATTTCCAAGCAGGTAATCAATGGCCTCGATGCCTTTTTCCGCGCCCTTTACGGGAATTTGCTTGGCCGTAGCGCCGGTTGCAATAATAACCTCGTCTGCGTCAAGGGCTTTAATATCCGAAATCTCGGTATTCATTTTAACCTCAATGGGATATTTAGAAAGCTCCCTTATATACCAAGAAATAAGGGCTTTGTCCTTTTCCTTAAACTCAGGTGCGGCTGCGGCAATAAATACACCGCCAAGCTTATCCGATTTTTCAAAAATGGTTACCTTATGTCCGCGCTGAGCTAAAACAAGGGCCGCCTCCATACCGCCGATACCACCACCGATAACAGCAACCCTCTTTTGCTTTTTGGCGGGTTTAATACTATATTTTTTAGACTGCATTGTCTTGGGATTTAAGGCGCAACGGGAAAGACCCATTGTGTCGGTTAAATCCTGTGTATTTGCGTGGCCCTTGGAGGAGGAGAAGTTAAAGCATCCACTATGGCAACAAATACAGGGCTTAATGTCCTCCAGGCGGTCGTCAATAAGCTTGGTAATCCACTCGGGGTCAACAAGGAACTGTCTTGCTACGCCAACGGCGTCAATTCTGCCCTCACTTACCGCTTTGGCGCCAACCTCGGCATCCATTCGTCCTGCGCAAACTACGGGGATATTTACAAATTTCTTTATATGAGCAACGTCCTCAAGGTTGCAGTTTTCAGGCATATACATAGGTGGATGCGCCCAGTACCAGGAGTCGTAGGTGCCGTTATCGGCATTGAGCATATCGTAGCCCGCGTCTTCCAAATACTTTGCCGCTCTTTCGGATTCCTCCATATTGCGGCCAACCTCTGTATATTCCTCGCCCGGCATTGCGCCCTCGCAAAAGCCCATCATTTTGGACTCTACCGAATAGCGAAGAGATACGGGATAGTCCTCGCCGCAGGCCTCTTTAATTGCCTTTACAACCTCAGCGGCAAAGCGGTAGCGGTTTTCAAAGCTTCCGCCGTACTCATCGGTACGCTTATTGAAAAATTCCATTGAAAACTGGTCTAAAAGGTAACCCTCGTGAACGGCGTGTACCTCTACGCCGTCAACCCCCGCCTCTTTACAAAGCTTGGCGGTTTTTGCAAAGGCCTCTATAATCTCGTGGATTTGCTCCCTTGTCATTTCGGGACACTCAATATCGTGCGCCCAACGGGAGGGTTGTGGCGAGGGGGATGCAAGTTCGTGAGAGGTATCAATAATCGGCTTTACAATAGCGCGGGTAATTTTATTTTTATGTAACGGAGCAACAAGCTCGGTAATAGCCCAAGAGCGGCCCATGCCTGCGGTAAGCTGAATAAAAAGCTTTGCGCCCGTTTTGTGTATTTCGTCCATAAACACCTTAAGTTCTTCAAACATCTTGGGATTTAGCCAAAGCCATATACCCCAAAAAGTATCCCTTAACGGTGCAATTCCCGGAATAATAAGACCAACGTTATTATTTGCTCTTTCTAAAAATAGCTTTGCGGCCTCCTTATCGAAATGGCAACCGGTAAGCTCAAACCAACCAAAAAGAGAGGTGCCGCCCATAGGGCACATTACAATTCGGTTTTTGATTTCTACGTTGCCAATTTTCCAAGGGGTAAATAGGGCTTCGTACTTTTCGTTTGTTTTGTTCATTTAAAATTTCCTTTCTGTGTAGGTTGTTTGTTTTACTTTTTTTTACCTTTCAAAATTGCCTTTGCAGAGCCGAGCCCCATTTTTGTCAGCATTCTAAAATCCTTAAAAAGGACAAAGTGTATAACAAAAAGGGGAAGTGCTATACCTACGGCCATTATAACCGAGGTTAAAAACCACATTAAAAAGCTTTCACTTGACACTCCAAATGGCAAAAAGTGCCCTACAAACTGAAGTGCTATAACAATTATAATATTTAACAGATATTTGAGTAAATCCCTAATTGGGAAAATTCCAAAAACCATTTTATAAATTTTAATGGGCAGATAAAAGAAGCTCACAATAAGTATTGATAGCGCGGCGGCAAGCAAAACTCCCGTTACACCAAGTCCCAGCTTTATAAAAACAAGGGAAAGCAAGGTTGTTGTTACCGCTTCTATGATAGAGTTTATTTGCACGTCGCCGTAAAGCACGAAAATGTCCTTTAAAAGGTTTACTGGCATGCGGGCAATGGTATGGAAGAACACAAACAAAAGGCAGATAAGCGAAAGTGAGGAAAGAAGCTTATTTTCGCCCACCCAAAGGGTAATAAACGGATTTATACAAAAGGAAAGGGTTAGGGTTAAAAATGAAGCAATAAAATAAAACATTGAACTTATTGTCTCAAAGATTTTAAACTTTTTTTCTTCCTGTCCCGTTTGGTTTAACAGATTTCCAAGACTTGCATTTATGGCTATTCCTACCTGATAAATAAAGTCGTTTAGGTATTTGGTTATGTATTTGTAGTTTGTATAAATAATTACCGACAAGGGATTTATAAAGGCCGAAATTAAAAGTCCGCCAACGTTTTCCTGCACCGCCGACACAATTTTAAAGATTAGTATATGGCTCATGCCGGTAAGCTTGGTGTTCTCGTCCGGGGGTGAGTCTTTAAGCCACGGGTACTGTTTATAAACAATTTTATTAAGATGTAAATTCATTACCACCCTAAGCACAATAGAAAAGATAAGCACCAAAAGATAGGAAACGCCGAAATAAATTAGCAAAATTTCCATTAACGATTCTAAAATTTTGTATCCGTAATTTTGTAAATTTATTTTGTAAAGCTTTTGGTCGGCCGTAAGCAAAAATCTTGGTGCAAAAAGGAAATATTCTACCAAGCTTTTAACTAAAAATAGCAAGAATACTCCCTGCATATAAAGGGGTGAAAGTGAGTTGTCCTTTGCTAGGAATTTGAGGAAAAATGAAAGAACAAAGCCCATCCCAAAAATAAGAAAGCAAATCTTTTTCAAAAACCTTTTAGAGGCGGTGAAATATTTGCAAATGTTTTCCTTATCATCATCTATAAGTAACGGATAGTACCTTTTTTGAACAATAGAACCAATGCCTGCTTCAGCAATGGATAGATAGGCAAAAAGTTGGAAGAAAAGCTGGTTTAAAGCGTAGATATCCTCCCCCATTTTGTCCTGCCAAACAGAGACTCTAACAAACCCCATTAAAACAAAAACCGCAAAGGGGATAATGCTTGTTAGAAAATTAAATATAAAGTTTTTGGTTCTCAAAACACACCCTCCCTTACTTAAAATTTTGTGGCCTTTCCTTATTTTTGGCCCATAATAAACCGTCTGAAAAGTGCGGCGCGCTTTTTGTTTGTAACGCGAAGCTTAAGGTAGGTATTTACCTTTTTGACAAAGGCCTTTTTGCCCTCAAGCCAGGTGCCGGTAAAAATATGCACCGAAACCGAATCCTTTGAAGGATTGCACAAAACCGTGTCGGGATAAACAGCGATATCCTCTTTTAAAATCTGGTGTTCATTCCCTTTTTTGCAACCGTACTTATTTATTAAAATATCTGAAACCGAAAGAGTATTATTGTTTTCAAAATTAAAGGAGTAGTCTTCTAAATTATCGTAATAGTCCAACATATTCTTTAAAAGCGGGTGCCCCTTTTCTGCACCGAAAACGGCGGTAAAGGGGTAGTCGGGGCGTTCAAACCCCACAAATGCACGGTTATTTAAAAACTTATCAAAATTATCAAGCAGTAAAACGTCGGTATCAAGGTATATGCCACCCTGCTCATAAATCACCTTTGCCCGAATATAATCACTTACAAAGGCCCACTTTTTTGCCTTGTAAGCCGCCTTTAAAAAGGGGTGGGAATTTATATCAAAATTTTTCTCGTTCCACTCGCAAACCTCATAGCCCGCAAGGTGTTTCTTCCAGGTTTTCATACACCTTTTTATGTCGGCGGGTTTTTCCTTGCCGCCTACCCAAACATAGTGGATTTTTTTATCTATCATTCCCGTTCACCCCTTTATGTTTTAATTTTTGCTGCTGCTATATATTTTTCGTATTTTCCTTTGCAATGCCGTTTCTTATAATAGAAAGGGCAAGATAAAATACAAAACACAGCACCTGCATTTCAAAAATATTATAAAACATTCCCATAAACAAAATAGAAGCAAAGAGCAGTAGTGCCTTTTTATTTTTAAGGCAATAGCCCAAAAACAAAATCAAAAACGCTATGTAAACCGCACTGCCCACAATTCCCGTTTCAACCAAAACCTTAATATATTCATTATCGGAATAAAGGTCTTTGGGCAAATTATACTCACCGTAAATTTCGGGGGTAACCATACGGCTTCCCGCACTTCCAAAGGTGCCAAAGCCGGTGCCGAAAACGGGGTGGTCGCCCCAAATTTTAAGACCTTTTTTGATAACGCCGATACGGCCGTTTGTATCACTGTCTTTAAGCACCTGATTGGAAGAAAATTCATCCAAACGGTCTATTATTGCAACGCCGCCCTCGGGATTAAAGCTGGGGCTTTTTTCTTCTGCGGTGAGGTTATCTTCGCTTTCTTCCTCTGTGCTCTGCGGGGCCGAGTCCGTCTTCTCACCCTCTGCCGTTTCCCCGATATTTTCGTTGGCAGAAATTTTTATGTTGCTTTGAATGGCATTTTTAATGGGCGCCGCGACGGCAACCATCCCCACCGCCAGTGCCACGCTAAGCAGGGTGTAAACGGCTTTTTTAAATTTGCACCTTAACAGAAAGCCCGCAAACAAAATAAGGAAAAAGGGTACCGCTAGAATAAGTGTGCTGCGGGAGGCCGAAAAAAGTATATTCAAAAGCCCTACCGAGAAAAAGGCAAAATGCCGAGTTTTAAGGGAACCTTTTTTTGTAATATAAATAAAAGCCATACAAAGAAGGCAGAAAAAGGCAAAGGTGTTTGGGTTGTTCATAAGTGAATAAACCCTAAGGTAGTTAAGCTCGGCAACTATTCCCTCGCGCCAAAGTGTGGGGAACAAAATTTGCTTGTTAAAAAGGTATTCTATAATAGCAAATGCCGTTAAAACAAGCACCACCGAGCAGAGCATTCGGCGAATTATTTTAATTTCACTTTCCTTAAACTCTAGATTTCGGCAAAGATAAAAATAAACGTAAAACGTAGTAATACTTCTAAGCTGTAAGGCAAAAGCCAAAAGTGAAGAGCCGTTTAAAAGGGTAGATATAAGCCCCACACCTAAAAAGCCCAAAAAAGCAAGGTCGAAGCATCTAAATTTTAACCTAAAGCGGGACAAAACAACAAATACAAAAAATAGTGGCCAAATTAAAAGGTCGGGCAAGAATTTTATGTAAGAGGAGGTATAAAGGGCTATAAGTTCCCTAAAAGGCATAAAGACCGAAAGAAAGACGGTTAAATAGAAAATAACCTTATTAAACCTTTGCACCGCGCGCCCCCCAATCCACTGCTTTTAAGACCTTTTTCACCACTACTAGTATAACATAAAACTGTAAAAAGTAAAGAAATTTTAAGAAAGATAAGAAAACCGTAAAAAATGGTTGACAAAAAAATAAGGGGTGCTATAATAAACTTGCCGTAAAAAATAAATATTATTTTATAATATTTAATATAGGTTAAAGGAGCATTTTTATGAAAACCGGTTTTGCTAAACTTTGTATCACACCTCCGCTTGAAACCCCCATTGTCGGTTATTATCACGAGCGCCTCGCCGAGGGTGTTTTAGACGACCTTTACGTTCGTGCCACCGCTTTTGATGACGGTGAAAAACGCAGTGTGATTATAACTTTGGACCTTTGCGTTCTTCCAAAAGATTATTACACCAACCTTAGAGAACTTGTGGCTAAGGCCTGTAACCTTGAGCCCGACGCTGTTTTAATCAACCTTTCTCACACCCACACCGGTCCCCTTATTGGTGCCGACTTTGCTTCAGGTAAAAATTACGGTAACGAGTACCAAAATCTTTTAACCCTTTTAATACGTGATGCCGCCGCTTATGCATTTAAAGACTTAAAAGAGTCTACATTTTATGTTGCATACAATAAAGCCGAAGGGGTTTCCTTTGTTCGCCGCTACAGAATGAAGGACGGCAGCGTTCAAACTAACCCCGGCCCCAAAAATCCAGACATCGACCACGTTTTGGCTGAGGCCGATTCTACAGTAAGAGTTTTAAAAATTAAAAGAGAAGGCGGCAAGGATATTTGTCTTGTAAACTTTGCCACCCACCCCGACTCTGTGGGCGGCAACTTTATTTCTGCCGACTGGCCGGGTACAGTATGTGCCACCGTTGAAAAGGCGTTTGAAGATGTAAACTGCGTATTTTTACTTGGCCCCCAAGGCGATACAAACCACATTAACCCCCACCCCACAAAGGGCGAGGAGGCTACATATTTTATTGATTTTGATAATGTTCCCCGCAGCAAAACACACTCAGAGCTTCGTGGACATCAGGTTGCGGGCGCAGTTATTTCGGTTTACGACTTGGCCGAGGAAATTACTGCCGACAAAATCGGTTACTCCTCTAAAATGGTTACTATTCCCTCACATAAGGAAAACGATAGGTTGGAGGAAGCAACCAAAATTCAAAAGCTTTACAAAGCCGGCAGAGCAAACGAGCTCCCCTACAAGGGCATGGAGCTTACTACGGTTTTAGCTGAATCCAAGCGTATTGTTCGCCTTGCTAACGGTCCTGACAGTTTTACCTTTAGATTTAGTTGTATGAATATTGGCGAATTTGCCATTGCCGGCTTTGCAGGCGAGCCGTTTACCGAAATTGGCAAAAGGGTATTTACTGAAGCCCCATTTGCACACACCTTCCTTTGTTGCCTTACCGACAGTGGCGCATATTTCCCCACAACAAAAGCATTTTCCGAGGGCGGTTATGAGGCAAGAGGTTCTTCTATTGCTCCCGGCGCTGACGATATTATTGTTAAGAATATGTGCGAAATGTTAAAAGGGCTTAAAAATAAATAAAAACCCGACATTTTAAATGAAAAGCGCATTAAAATGCAAAAAAATTGGATTTTCCGCCCCTTAAAACTTGACTTTTTTAAGGGGCGGGAGTATAATGTTTAAAACAATTTACAAAAGGAGGCAGTCAAGGAATATGAACGTTAAATATTACTTTTATTATTTTTTTAAAAAGGGCTGCCCGTTTTTTGTGATTGGTTAAGACTTAAGGTCTTGTGATCTATATAACGGTCGGTCCGCATTTGCTTTGCTTTTAGTGCTAAGAAAGTGCGGATTTTTTGTTTTTATTGTACTTTTTATTTTATAGAGGTGTCCATTATGCAAATGAATTTCCACAGAAAGCTTCCCGTCCCAAAAGAAGTAAAGGAGATGTATCCTTTAACCGAAAAAATGATACAGGTTAAATCGGCGCGCGACGAGAGTATAAAAGCCGTATTCGGCGGAAGCTCAGATAAATTTATTTTAATTATTGGCCCCTGCTCGGCCGACCAAAGCGAGCCGGTTTTGGAATATATCAAAAGACTGCGCAGGGTACAGGAGCAGGTTTCGGATAAAATTATTATAATTCCGCGTATTTATACCAATAAGCCAAGAACAACAGGACAGGGCTACAAGGGTATGCTTCATCAGCCCGATCCCGAAGCAAAGCCCGATATGTACAAGGGTATTGTTGCTATTAGAGAACTACATTTAGCCGCTCTTCGCGACTATGACTTCTCTTGTGCCGACGAAATGCTCTACCCCGAAAACCATCGCTATCTGTCCGACCTTCTTTCCTATGTTGCGGTTGGCGCCCGCTCGGTAGAAAACCAGCAGCACCGCCTTACTGCAAGCGGCGTTGGAATTCCGGTAGGTATGAAAAATCCCACAGGCGGCGACCTTAGCGTTATGATGAATTCTATTATAGCAGCACAGTCATCACATACCTTTCTATACCGCGGCTGGGAGGTTACAAGTGAGGGCAACCCTTATGCTCACGCTATATTGCGCGGTTTTGTGGATTACGCTGGCAGAAGCGTTTCCAACTACCACTACGAGGAGCTTTTAAGGGTGCAGGAGCTTTACGAAAAAGCAAAACTGACCAACCCTTCGGTTATTGTGGACACCAACCACAATAATTCGGGCAAAAAATATTTAGAGCAAATACGTATTGCAAAGGATATAGTACACTCCCGTAACCAAAATAATGATATAAAGCGACTTGTAAAGGGTCTTATGATAGAAAGCTACCTTGAGGACGGCGCACAAGGTGTGGATGAGCATATCTTCGGTAAATCCATTACCGACCCCTGCCTTGGTTGGGACAAAACCGAAAAACTTATTTTTGATATTGCAGATAAGCTATAACTAACTTTTAAAGGTGTGTAAAAATGGAAAATAAACTAGAAAAGGCAAGGCAAATTATAAACGACGTAGACCGTAAAATGTCAGAGCTTTTCGTAAAACGAATGAAAGCCGCCGAGATGGTGTATGAGTATAAAAAGGAAAACGGACTGCCTATTTTGGACCAAAAAAGAGAAGAGGCAGTAATACAAAACGGCGCCGCTCTTATTGATGATGAGGTTTTAAAAGAGTATTATATAGATTACCTTAAAAACGTAATGTCGGTCTCGCGCTCATATCAGTACCGCTTACAAAACGGACTAAAGATTGCCTATAGCGGTGTAGAGGGTGCTTTTGCTCACATTGCGGCGGGTAGAATATTCCCTAAGGCCAACCGCATTTCCTACACCGACTTTAAGGCAGCCTATAATTCTGTAATAAACGGAGACTCGGACCTTGCTGTTTTGCCCATTGAAAATAGCTATGCGGGTGAGGTTGGGCAGACACTTGACCTTATTTTCTCAGGTCCACTTTACATAAACGGAATATACGAGCTTGAAATTCACCAAAACCTTTTGGGCCTCCCCGACGCTACTGTAGAGGATATCAAAAGGGTAACAAGCCATCCTCAGGCCCTTAGTCAGTGCCACGACTATATTAAAATGCGAGGCTTTGCAAGTGAAGAGGCAAACAACACCGCTCTTGCAGCAAAGGCAGTTGCAAAGACAGGCGATAAATCTTTTGGCGCTATTGCAAGTAAGGAAACGGCCGAGCTTTACGGACTTAAGGTTATAGAAGCCAATATAAACAAAAGCGGAGAAAACACCACCCGTTTTGCCGTTCTTTCCAAAGTTCGCACCTCTATTCCTGCCCTTTCAAGCACAGTGCTTATGCTTACCGTTAAGCACGAGGCGGGTTCTCTTGCAAAAGCAATTAATATTATTGGCGAGTTAGGCTATAATATGACCGCTCTTCGCAGCAGACCAATGAAAAAACATTCCTGGCAATATTATTTCTATATTGAAATTGACGGTACCGTAGACAGTGAAAACGGTAAAAAAATGCTACAAAAGCTTGGTAAAGTTTGCGACATATTAAAGGTAGCGGGCACCTTTGCTCCCCGTACCGAAATATAGGATAAAGACTACATCCTGAGGTGAAAAAATGAAAATTCGTATGAATTTAAGGGAAAACGGTTACGATATTTTGGTAAGCCGTGGCATTTTAAAATTGGCCGATAAGCACCTTAATTTAAATAGGCGAGTGCTTATTGTAACCGATTCCGGCGTACCAAAGGACTATGCAAAAACCGTAGCGGCGCTTTGTAAGGAAAGCATTATCCACACAGTAGAGATGGGAGAAAATTCAAAATCCCTTGAGGTTTTCGGCGCACTGCTTGAAACAATGCTTAAACACGACTTTTCAAGAAAGGACTGCGTTGTGGCTGTGGGTGGCGGTGTGGTTGGCGACCTTGCGGGCTTTGCAGCGGCAAGTTATATGCGCGGAATAGATTTTTATAACATTCCCACCACACTCCTTTCGCAAATTGATTCTTCCATTGGGGGTAAAACTGCCGTAAATTTTGGCGGTATTAAAAATATTGTGGGTGCATTTTATCAGCCCAAAAAGGTACTTATAGACCCCGACCTTTTGAAAACCCTACCCAAAAGGCATATTTCAAACGGCCTTGCCGAGGCAATTAAAATGTCCCTTACCTTTGACAAAAAGCTATTTGATATTTTCGAAAATAAGGATATTGAAGAAAACCTTGACGAAATTATTATCCGCTCCCTTAAAATTAAAAAACTGGTTGTAGAAAAGGACGAAAAGGAATCGGGGCTTAGAAAGGTTTTAAATTTTGGCCACACAATCGGCCACGCTATTGAAAGCAGTGAAAATTTATCCACCCTTTACCACGGCGAATGTGTTGCCCTTGGAATGCTTCCCTTTTGCGGCGAAAATATTCGTGATAGGGTGCAAAAGGTTTTGGAAAAATGTGATCTATACCGCAAAATTAAATACAACTGGGAAGAAATTGAAGCCACCGCCCTGCACGACAAAAAGGCAGACGGCAACCTTGTAACAGTTATTGAAGTAGAACAAATCGGTAGCTTCAAAATGCGAAAATTAGACTTTGGTGAAGTACTTAAAATGGCAAAATCTTGCCTGAAAGGTTGAAAATTATGAAAAATACCTTTGGAAACAGCGTTGCAGTTACACTATTTGGCGAAAGCCACGGAGAATATATAGGTGCCGTTATTGACGGCTTAGCCCCCGGAATAGAGATAAACCACGAATATATAGAAAATATGCTGACCCTTCGCAGACCACAGGGTAATATTTCCACCAAAAGAAGGGAAAAGGACGATTATAAAATTATAAGCGGTGTAGTAGAAAATAAGACTACAGGCACACCTATTACAATTTTAATACCTAACCAAAACGTTAAAAGCGGCGACTACTCTGATATGGAAACCGTTGCCCGTCCCTCCCATGCCGACTTTACTGCACAGATGAAATACCACGGTTTTCAGGATTCACGTGGCGGCGGACATTTTAGCGGCCGCATTACTGCAGCTTTGGTTGCTGCTGGCGCAATTTGTAAATGCGCACTGCAGCAAAAAGGTATTTTAATTGGTACCCACCTTAAATCCTGCGCAGGTGTTTTTGATAAGGATTTTTCGGACCTTGCATCTGATATTGAAATACTAAACCAAAAAACCTTTGCGGCGCTTGATGAAAACGCTGCTGATAAAATGCAAGAGGCAATTTTAGAGGCCGCAAATGATGGCGACAGTGTTGGTGGTGTGCTTGAAACTGCCGTTTTGGGTCTTCCTGCAGGAGTGGGCGAGCCGTGGTTTGACAGTATAGAAAGTATGCTCTCCCACGCTATTTTCAGTATTCCCGCGGTAAAGGGAATTGAATTTGGCGGTGGATTTGAACTTTGCAAAATTCGCGGAAGCGAAGCCAATGACCAAATATTTATGGAAAATGGCAAGGTGGTTACCAAAACCAACAATAACGGAGGTATAAACGGCGGCATTACAAATGGTATGCCCATTATTTTCCGCACCGCAATTAAACCCACACCCACCATTTTTAAAGAACAAAACACCGTTGATTTTAAAAATATGGTTAATACTGTTATTACGCCAAGTGGCAGGCACGACCCAGCCATTGTGCATAGAGCAAGGGTGGTGCAAGACGCTGTAACGGCAATAGTTCTTTGCGATGCACTCGCCCTTAGGTTTGGAACCGACTGGTTAAAATAACTTTAAACCCACATCCGAAAGGAATTTTAAAATGGTAAATGGAAAAATGCTGGATCTTGGCCAAAAAAGCTCTGTTATAAGAGAAATATTTGAATATGGAAATTTAAGAAAAGCACAAATTGGGGCCGAAAATGTTTTTGATTTTAGCTTAGGTAACCCCAGTATCCCTGCGCCCAAAATTGTTACCGATACCATTTTAAAACTGGTAAAAGAAAAAGAGCCGCTGGAAATTCACGGCTACACCTCTGCGGCGGGAGACATATCGGTTAGACGTGCCATCGCCGAAGATTTAAATAAAAGGTTTGGGGTAAAGTCTACCGAAAAGCTTATCTATATGACCTGCGGTGCGGCGGCATCCCTTACAATTACTCTAAACGCCCTTGTAAATAAGGGGGACGAAGTAATACTTTTGGCACCATTTTTTCCTGAATACGTAGTTTTTGCCGAAAAAGCAGGAGCAAAAGTTAAGATAGTAAAAAACTCTGAGGATTTTCAGATAGATTTTGCCGCCTTGAGCAAAGCCATAACCCAAAAAACCAAAGCGGTTATTGTAAATTCGCCCAACAATCCAAGCGGAGCGGTTTTGAGCGAGGAAACAATAAAAAAGTTTTCTACCCTTTTGAAGGAAAAATCGAAAAAATTTAAAAGAGACATTTATGTTATTGCCGACGAACCCTACAGAGAGCTTGTGTACGGCGGTTTAGAGGTGCCATATATCCCTAATTTTTATGATAATACCGTGGTTTGCTACTCCTTTAGTAAATCCCTATCCCTACCAGGCGAACGCATAGGTTATATTTTTGTATCCCCAAAGGCAAAAGACTGCGCCAAAATTTTTTCCGCCGTTTGCGGTGCGGGCAGGTCGCTTGGCTTTGTTTGTGCACCAAGTCTTTTACAATATACAATAAAAGAGTGTTTAGGACAGACAGCCAACATTTCGATTTATGAAGAAAACAGAAATCTTTTATATAACGCGCTAACAGAGTACGGTTACACGGCAGTAAAGCCCGACGGAGCATTTTACCTCTTTTTAAAATCTCCCGAGCCCGATGCAAAGGCATTTTGCGAAAGGGCCAAAAAGTACGAACTTTTACTAGTCCCCTCTGACAGTTTTGGCTGTGATGGATACGTTAGAATTAGTTACTGTGTTAATACCGAAACCATTAAAAGAGCACTACCCGCATTTAAAAGGTTAATAGAAGAATATAGGTGAAATATGAAAAAATACGGATGTGTGGGGGAAAAACTTACCCACAGCTTTTCTAAGGAAATACACGCCGCTTTGGCTGATTATGAGTATGAGCTTATTGAGCTTAAAAGAAACGAGGTTGAACCCTTTTTTAAAAAAAGGGATTTCACGGCGGTAAACGTAACAATTCCATATAAACAAACGGTTATCCCACTTCTGGATGAGATAAGCGACGTGGCAAAACGTATAGGCGCAGTAAACACCGTAGTAAATAAAGATGGTAAACTTTACGGATATAATACCGACTATTTTGGCCTTAAAGCCCTTATTGAAAAGGTGGGCGCAGACCTTAAAAACAAAAAGGTTTTGGTGCTTGGCACCGGTGGTACAAGCAAAACGGCCTGCGCTCTTGCAACCGATTTGGGAGCCAAAAATGTTCTTTCGGTAAGCAGAAATGCCGGAGAAAATATAACCTACCAAGAGGCCGTAACCACGCACCGCGACGCTAATATAATTATTAACACCACCCCCGTAGGAATGTACCCGAGCCTTGACGGAAAGCCCATTGATATTTCTCCTTTCAAGAATTTAGAGGCCGTTATAGACGTGGTTTACAACCCCCTTAACACCCGACTTGTGCTTGACGCTAAAGCCCGCGGAATAAAGGCCGAGGGCGGCCTTTATATGCTTTTAATGCAGGCGGTATTTGCGGTAGAAAAATTTCTTGGTAAGGAAATCCCAAAAGACACCTGCGAAAAGCTTTTTGCCTCCATTTTAGGGAATAAACAAAATATTATTTTAACCGGAATGCCGGGTAGCGGTAAGAGTACGGTTGGAAAACTTTTGAATATTCACGGTTTTGAGTTTTTTGACAGCGATAAGGAGATAGAAAATCGTTGCGGCAAAAGCGTTTCCGAGCTTATTAAAGAAAAGGGCGAAGGGTATTTCAGGGATTTGGAAAGCGCCGTTATAAAAGAGCTTTCCTCCAAAAGCGGCCGAATTATAGCAACGGGCGGCGGCGCAGTTTTAAGGGAAGAAAACATAACTTCTCTTAAACAAAACGGCAAAATCTTCTTTTTGGACGCTAATCTTTCCCGCCTTATCCCCACCGATGACCGACCCCTTTCAAACACAAAGGAAAAGCTGGAAAAAATTTATAACGACAGAATAGATATATACAAAAATACCGCCGACGTGGTGGTTCCTGATATGGATACCCCAAACAAGGCGGCAGAATATATTTTACTTAAACGGACGGAGCTTATATAATGAAAATACTTGTTGTTAACGGACCCAACCTTAATATGTTAGGTATTCGCGAGCCCGAGCATTATGGCAAAGAAACCTACAAGGACCTTGTGCAGAAAATAGAAAACCACTGCCAAAAAATTGGAGTAGAGGTTGAAATTTTTCAGTCTAACCACGAGGGGGATATTGTAGACAAAATCCAAAGCGCCTATAATGTGGCCGACGGCATTGTAATTAACCCCGCTGCCTACACCCATACAAGCGTTGCAATTTTAGATGCAGTAAAGGCGGTCAGTATTCCTACTGTGGAGGTACATATTTCAGATATTAGTAAGCGTGAGGCTTTCCGTAAGCTTAGCTTTGTTCGTGCGGCTTGCGTTAAAACCATTACAGGCCGCGGCACCGACGGTTATCTTGAAGCAATAGATTTTTTAAGTAGAGGTTAAGTAAAATGGTTGCAACGTTTAAACCCTCTGTTTTAAGCGGAACTATCTCCGCTCCACCCTCTAAAAGTATGGCTCACCGCTTTCTTTTAGGTGCGGCCTTATCCGGGGAGAACTGTGTGCTTTCCGGAGTCGATTTTAGCGAGGATATCCTTGCAACTATAGATTGCCTGAAAGCGCTTGGCGCTAAAATTAAAATAGAGGGCGATACCCTTTCAATAGACCAAAAGGATTTTATGAATAAAATAAATCCCATTTTGGAATGTAGAGAAAGCGGCAGTACCCTTCGCTTTTTTATTCCCTTAGCCCTTTGCCTTGGTACCCCTGTAACCCTTACGGGGAGTGCGCGACTTTTTGAAAGACCCCTGACCGTTTATGAAGAGCTTTGCAAAGAAAACTGCTTTGAGTTTAAAAAGAATAAAACAAGCGTTACCCTTTGCGGCAACCTTAAAGCGGGAAGCTACAAGGTGCGGGGAGATATTAGCAGCCAGTTTATTACCGGCCTGATTTTTGCTCTCATCTTTTTGGGCGAAGATGCAAGTGTTGAGATTATTCCTCCCTTTGAAAGCCGCTCCTACGTAGAGCTTACCCTGTCGGCGCTAAAATCCTTTGGTGCCAAAGTAGGATTTGCCGATGAATATAAAATAGAAATTCAAAAATCAAAGCTAATTCCCTATTTTGGTAAAATAGAGGGTGATTATTCAAACGCCGCATTTTTAGATGCCTTTAATTTTATTGGCTCCGATATAAAAATAGAAAATCTTAAATCCGACAGTTTGCAGGGTGATAGGGTATATAAGGATTATTTTAAGGAGATTGCAGAGGGTTCCCCCGCGCTGGATATATCCGATTGCCCCGATTTGGGGCCTATACTTTTTTCCCTTGCCGCACTTAAAAACGGCGCCACCTTTACCGGAACAAACCGCCTAAAGGAAAAAGAAAGCGACCGCGCGCTTGCAATGCAAACGGAGCTTGCAAAGCTCAGCGGTGAGCTTATTATAGGCGATAACACCGTTACCGTTTTAAAAAGAGATTTAAAACCTGCCAAAGAGCCCCTTTTTGGACATAATGACCACCGTATTGTAATGGCACTTTCGGTGATTCTTTCAAAAATAGGCGGAGAAATAAACGGTGCCGAAGCAGTTAGAAAAAGTTATCCTGCATTTTTTAATGATATAAAAGGTCTTGGAGCAGAGGTAGATGTAAAATGATAGTTGATGTAAGCAAAAAAATTTTAATAGTAGGTCTTGGCCTTTTGGGCGGTAGCTATGCAAGGGTGCTAAAGCGCTTTGGTTTTCATATAAGCGCTATTACCTTGGAGCAAAGTTCCATCGACTATGCCTTAAAGGAAAATATTATTGATGAGGGAAGCACCGAGCTTGATAAACGCCTTTTGGGTGAGGCCGACCTTGTTATTTTTGCACTTTATCCACACGTTTTTGTGGAGTGGGTTACAAAAAATCAAGCCCTTCTTAAAAGCGGCGCCCTTATTACCGACGTAACGGGCGTTAAGGAAAGTATAGTTTATAAAATACAAGATATTCTTCGTCCCGACCTTGAATTTATTGCCGCTCACCCAATGGCAGGACGTGAGATTTCGGGTGTTGAAAACAGTAGCGACACCTTGTTTGTCGGCGCAAACTACATAGTAACCCCCACCGAGAAAAATACAACGGAAGCCATAAACACCTGCTTGGAGCTGGGTAGATTACTTGGTTTTTCTAACGTTACCACCCTCTCCCCAAAAGAGCACGACGAGATGGTTGGCTTTTTATCTCAGCTTACCCACTGTATTGCCATAACCCTTATGACCTGCAACGATAAGGAGAATATGGAAAAATTTACGGGCGACTCCTTCCGCGACCTTACCCGCATCGCCCGTATTAACGACCTGATGTGGAGCGAGCTTTTTATTGCCAATAAACCCGCACTACTGGAACAAATGAATTTATTTATGGATAAATTCAGCGAACTTAAAACAATGCTGGAAAACGAAGACGTAGACGGTATGAGAAAAATGATGCAGCACTCCACCGCCCGCAGAGCACTGTTTGATAAGAAATAAAATAAAAAGTCACCCTCCCTTTGGATGGTGACTTTAGTTTTTTGTGAGGCTTTATAGGCCTTTATTTTTTTGCGTTTTTCTCGAAATAATCCAATTTGCCGTTTATTGTTTTTGGTAGCTTGTTAATAATCAAAATTTCCTTTGGCAGCATGTGTTCATCTAAATACTTTTTGCAGTATTTCTTTATGTTAGACATAGCGCCCGCTTTGTTTTGGCCTTTTTTAAGTACAACAAGCGCTTTTGCAGACATTCCGTGAGAATGGTCGGTGTCGGGTATGGCCACAACAAGACAATCCTCAATAAGCTCGCACTTAGAAATCGCTTGTTCAATGGAATATGGCGAAATTTTAGTTCCGTCAAAACGGACATACATTCGTTTGTAGCGCTCGCAAAAGAAGAGCGCACCGTCTTTATCAAGATATCCTCTATCACCACTATGAAGCCAAATATTGCCGTCGCTATGCCTATGTAAAAGCTTATCTGTCATTTCTTTATCATTAAAATACCCCTTGCAAAGCGTTGGGCCGCTAATACAAATTTCGCCCTCTGCACCCTGCGGTAAAACTTCTTTCGTTTCGGGGTCGCAAATAGCAATCTGCATATAGGGCAGTGCATGTCCTACACTACCTTCGGGTGACGAAAACGCGGCAACTGCGGTAGAGGCAGTTTCAGATAAACCATATCCGAAAATCAACACATCATTGGCGCCGTGTTCGTAAAGGATGGTGCAGAGCGTTTTGCGATAGGTAGGATTCATTGTGTCGCCGCCTATTATAATACCTTTAATAAAGGATAAATCACATTTATTGAATTTTTCCTTAATAAAATATTCCCAATGAGCAGGTACGGTAATTATAAAGTTGGGCTTTTCTTTTAATAACACCTGCTTTATCTTTTTGGGATTTAGCAGTGGAATAAGCTTTACACAAATACCGCTAAAAAGGGGCAGATGTGTTGCAAGTGTAACGCTATAGCAGGTAAAAAGCGGCATAATATTTAATAAGCTTTGTCCCTTTTGTATCTTTTTGTTTGCAGTTTTTTGAATAAAAGCGGCGGCGTTGATGTTTTCGTTAGTCAAAACAACACTTTTTCTGCCATATGTAGTACCGCTTGTGTAGAAGTAGCCAAAAATATTGTCCGAACTGCTTTGTGTGAGGCTGGATGACACCCCTTTCGACTTCTGCATAAAGGAATCATAAGAATAAAGAGAGCGGTTTTTAAAGCAAAGAGCATTTCTGCCTGTAAAGAAATTTGCGGGGATTGAGTGAAATTTTTCCATCCTTCCTAAGGAATGAATTAGGTTTAGAAATATTACGTCACATTCCCTTACGTCGCGAAGCTCCTTTAACTGAAAATTTGGAACAAAGCAAAGCTTCGGAGAAAAGGTTTTTATTGTTTCTTTAATTTCTTCGTTTTTGGCTCGGCAATCAAAAGCGCAGTAAATAGCGCCTATTTTGTTTATTGCATAAATTAAATAAATGCCCTCAGGGCAACCGGGCAAAGAGGCCGCTACGACGTCATCTTTTTTAACTCCGTGGGCAGTAAGGGCGTTTGCCATTTTGTCTATATTTTCAAACAGACTTTTGTAGGTAATTTTTCGCCCATAAAACGAAATGGCCGTCTCATTTTCATATCTAGTCGCATGCTCTTTTAAAAAAGAATATGCCGAAAGATTATTCGGAATATAATTTTTGTACTCCTCTGACATAGCAAATCACCCTTCTAATTAAAACAAACTTCAAGCTACATAGCATAATATGTACCCTCGACGAGAATACTTATAATAACAGATTATATGACAAATTGTCATAAAAGTCAAGACAAAATATGACATACTGTCATTGGGGGATGTTATGAAAAATAGATTAAAAGAGCTTAGAAAAAATAAGGGCTGTACTCAAATATTTTTACAAATGCAAACAGGAATAGAACAAGCATTGCTTTCAAAATTCGAAAATGGGGAGCGTGTTCCTCCCACCGAAACACTGCTAAGACTAGCGGATTTTTATAACGTAAGCATTGATTATATTCTTTGCCGTACCGATAAGCCCGAAATTAACAAGTAAAAACGACCTTGTACACAACTTATTTTAAGCACACAAAGGTTTAGAGGTTGATAAACAAATACACCCCCACAAAATGTGGGGGTGTATTTGTTGGTCGGAGTAGAGATATAGTAATCAAGCAAAACCTGCATAAATGATGTGTTTTAAAATCAAGGCGAAGCCTTGTATATCATCAAAACGTTAGTTTTGCATATCATCAGCGGCAAAGCCACTGTATCTCATCAAGCCGATAGAAATATGCACACCTATGGTGTGAAGATATACGCGGCACTCGTGCGGCAATGATATACACGCTAAAGCGTGATGATATACCAAGCCTATCGGCTTGAATAAAAAATTCGGCGACTTTGTCGGGGGGATTTTGGTCGAGGTGACAGGATTCGAACCTGCGGCCTCTGCGTCCCGAACGCAGCGCTCTACCAAACTGAGCCACACCTCGAAATACTAAAATATTATATAAAAATAATTGTTAAATGTCAATAAAAAGCAAGTAATAATTTTAAAAAATAACAGTTGACATAAAATATTTGTAATGATATAATATTTTTCGCTAAATGCGGATGTGGTGGAATCGGCAGACACGTCAGCTTGAGGGGCTGATGGTAGCAATATCGTGCAAGTTCAAGTCAAGTCGGA
>JAZQSV010000042.1:0-21906 GCA_045630265.1 Acutalibacteraceae bacterium | reverse complement strand
CATGGTGTAAACCCAGAGGAAACTGAAAACGGGCAGGAATTTGAACTGGATATTACTATGTTTGCCGACCTTACAAAGGCAAGGCAAAGCGACAATTTGGAAGATACTATAAACTACGCAAAGGCAAGAAAGGTAGTAAATGCAGCTATGTGCGATAAACCTTTTAAGCTTATTGAAAGGGCGGCAGAAGAGGTTGCAAACCGACTGCTCAAAAATTTTAAAGAGCTAAAAAGGGTAGAGGTTTTGCTTAAAAAACCAAATGCTCCAATGTCTTGCAAGTTTGACTGGGTGGCAGTAAAAATAGTGAAAGAGGCGTAATATGTCGGTAGCGTATATTGGAATTGGTACCAATATGGGGGACAGGGCAGACAATATTAAAACTGCGCTGGAATCAGTAGAACTTTTGCCAGAAACAAAGGTGACAGAGTTATCTAATATTTATGAAACTGCACCTTGGGGATATTTAGAGCAGGACGATTTTTTAAATGCAGTGGCCAAGGTTGAAACCAATCTTTCATCTTATGCTTTTTTGGGCGCTCTGCTTGGCATTGAGGCGGCTATGGGCCGGTTGCGTACCGTTAAAAACGGGCCCAGAGTAATAGATTTGGACCTGCTTTTTTTTGAAGACGAGGTGCAAAATACTAATGAACTTACCCTGCCACATCCAAGAATAATGGAAAGAGCATTCGTACTTGTACCGCTTTACGATGTGCTTAAAAATACGGAAATTTCTGCCGCTTTGGAAAAGGTTGATACAAGCGGCGTTAAACTTTATAAAAAGTAAGGAGAAGCGTTATGTGCGGATATGTTGGCTTTACAAATTTTTTAAGGTCTGATGAGGATAAAACTGTACTTAAAAATATGATGGATTCTATAGCCCACCGCGGACCCGATTCGGAGGGTATGTTTACGTCAAGTGATATTTGTCTTGGCTTTCGTAGACTAAGTATTATAGACTTAAGCGAAGGACATCAGCCTCTTTATAACGAGGATGATAATCTAGTTCTTACCTTTAATGGTGAGATTTATAATTTCCCCGAAATCAGGGAAGAACTTATTGCTAAGGGACATATTTTCAAAACTCGCACAGACAGTGAGGTTATTTTGCACGGCTTTGAGGAATACGGCGAGGAAATTGTGCCCAAACTTCGCGGAATGTTCTCCTTTGTTATTTGGAACAAAAAGGAAAAAACCCTTTTCGGTGCAAGGGACAGGTTTGGCATTAAGCCCTTTTACTATGCAAAAATGGGCGATACCTTTATGTTCGGCTCTGAAATAAAGGCCTTTTTACATCACCCGCATTTTAAAAAGAAACTGAATAGGGAACAATTGGAGCATTACCTTTCTTTCCAGTATTCTCCCTTTGAAACCACATTTTTTGAGGGTGTATTTAAGCTTTTGCCAGCGCATTATTTCACCTATAAAGACGGTAAGCTCGAAACTACCCGTTATTGGCGCCCGAATTTTGCGGCCGAGGATAAAACCTTTGAGGAATATGCCGAGATTATCGACGACGCTATAAATGAGTCGGTTCAGGCACATAAAATCAGCGACGTTGAGGTTGGCTCATTCCTTTCGGGAGGTATTGACTCTTCATATATTGCTTCTGCCGCAAAGGTAGATAAAACCTTTACCGTTGGTTTCGGTGAGGGCGGACACTATAGCGAAATTGATTTTGCTAAGGAATTTTCCGCTACTATAAACACAAAAAATGAGAGCAAGGTTATTTCCTCTGAGGAGTTTTTTGAAACCTTCCCGCTAGTACAGTACCATATGGACGAGCCCTTGGCCGACCCTGCATCTATAGCCCTTTACTTTGTGGCTAAGCTTGCAAGCCAGTCGGTTAAGGTTGTGCTTTCGGGCGAAGGCGCCGATGAGCTATTCGGTGGCTATCGCATTTACTGTGAGCCAATTTCCTGCCCCGCATACAACAAAATTCCAATGTTTATAAGAAGTATAATTGGTACCGTTGCTTCGGTTTTACCTCAAAAACGCGGACTTAACTTCCTTGTTCGCAGAGGTAAGACTTTAGAAGAAAGGTACATTGGTAATGCCAATATGTTCACAAAGCGTGAGCGTGCGGCAATACTAAGGGGGGGTAGCAATGCCCCTGCGCCAAGCGTGCTTTGTAAGAAGTTTTATGATGAGGCAAATGGTTACGACGAAATAACCAAAATGCAGTATTTGGATATAAATATGTGGCTTATGGGTGATATACTGCTCAAGGCCGACAAAACAAGTATGGCAAACTCCTTGGAGCTTCGCGTACCCTTCCTTGATAAAGAGGTTATGGCTCTTGCCGAAAAAATCCCCACTAAGCATAGGGTTTCGATAACTAACACAAAACGCGCTCTTCGTGCGGCGGCAGATAAAACAATTCCCACCTGCACCGCTTCAAGACCAAAGCTTGGCTTCCCCGTACCTATTCGCGTTTGGCTAAAGCAGGAAGAGTATTATAATAAGGTTTTAAATATGTTTGAAAGCGGTATAGCTAAGGAATTCTTTAAAACCGAAAAGCTTGTTAAAATGCTCAAAAACCATAAAGCGGGCAAGGCCGATTTAAGCAGAAGAATTTGGACAGTTTATACCTTCCTTGTTTGGTATGAAGAGTTTTTTGTTAAAAGATAAATAAAATACAAAAGGCAACCACATTTTGTGGTTGCCTTAATTTTTTGTAATTTTTAAAATTACTTTGTGCCGAAAATTCTGTCTCCTGCATCACCAAGACCGGGAAGAATGTAGCAGTTTTCGTTTAGTTTTTCGTCAAGCCCCGCACAGTAAACCTCAACGTCGGGGTGAGCTTTGGCAAATGCCTCAACACCTTCGGGGGCGGCAATAATGCACATAAATTTAATGGCTAAAGGATTATATTTTTTTATTTTTGCAACAGCATCAATGGCCGAGCCGCCGGTTGCAAGCATGGGATCAAGAACAATAACCTCGCGCTGCTCTAAATCGGCGGGGAGCTTGCAGTAGTAATCTATCGGCTCGTGTGTGTCGTGGTCGCGGTACATACCAATATGACCAACTTTTGCAGCGGGGATAAGGTTAAGTACGCCGTCCACCATACCAAGGCCTGCTCGTAGAATGGGAACAAATGCAAGCTTTCTGCCTGCAATAACCTTTGTAATTGCCTTTGTCATAGGGGTTTCGGTCTCAACGTCGGTTAGGGGTAAATCTCTGGTTGCTTCATAACACATAAGCATTGCAATTTCACTTACAAGTTCTCTGAACTGCTTGGAGCCGGTGTTTTTATCCCTAAGAAAGGTAAGCTTGTGCTGAATAAGGGGATGGTCTAAAACAATTACTTTTTTGTCCATTTTTCAAGTCTCCTTTATTTTGTGCTATTTGCTTTTTCTTTTTCTCTTTCTGCTTGGGATTTTCTAAGGTAAAGCGGCGCAATTTCTTTCGGTGATTTAGCCTCATCCAAACTCCTGCCTGTAGCATTAATTGCTATTGCAGAAGCATTTTGAAAAATAAGGTTTTCAGGAGCAAGGCTTCCTATTTTTTCGCCTGATAGCTCGTAAAACAATCTTGCTCCGTCACCAACAAAAATTACATTATCATCATTATACAATGTATTCAGTTCATTTTCAAGGTCTTTTAAAACAATAATTCTATCCTCAGTTACCCTTGTAAGCGCACCATTTTCTACTTTAAATATTGCGTTATAAAATTGGTTACACCTAGCATCCATAAGGGCAACAACGGTGCAAGATAGCCCGGATATATTTGCAAAGGGAAGAGCCGCTGCGCGAAGAGCAGAATAGGCAAAAACCTTTTTCTCTTCTGCAAAGGAAAGTCCCTTTATGGCGCTAACCCCAATTCTTACTCCGGTAAAGGAGCCGGGGCCGGTTGTAACAGCCAAGGCGTCAATATCGGATAAAGCGCTTTTGGTATTTATAAGTAACTGCTCCACTATTGGAATTAGTGTTTCGGAATGGGTAAGGGGGATGTTCAAAAAAGTTTCGCCTAAAATTTTTCCGTCCTCTGCAATGGCGGCCGAAACCGATTTAGCGGTACAGTCAATTGCTAAAACCTGCATACTAAAACTCCTTTAAAAGTTCATTGTTGGCGGTTATGGAAATTTTGCGCTGCTCATCGCCCGAGCCCTCAATACTAACGTATATAGTATCATCGGGTAGCGAGGAGGAAATATTTTCGCTCCATTCAATTACCAAAACAGCATCCTCTTCCAAAAAGTCAAAAAATCCAATGGAATATA
Source organism: Acutalibacteraceae bacterium (assembly GCA_045630265.1). GTDB lineage: Bacteria > Bacillota > Clostridia > Oscillospirales > Acutalibacteraceae > UMGS1279. Next base: position 17,681 of record JAZQSV010000042.1, on the reverse strand, counting down.
GTTCGTCTTCGTCAGAAATACGGTACATATCAAAATGGTAAATTTTAAATCTACCGCCTAAATATTCATTTATAAGCGCAAAGGTGGGGGAGGTAACGCCACCCGCAAAGCCTAAGCCCTTTGCAAGGCCGTTTGTAAAACAGGTTTTACCTGCGCCAAGTCCGCCCAAAAAGGCAATAACCGTTTTGCTTTTTACTATTTCGCCAAGCCGTTTACCAAGCTCGGCCGTTTCCCGCGGTGAGGCGGTTTTGAAATCAAGTTTCACCTTTAAAAAAGCTCCTTTAAATTTTCTAAAAACCATTATACCACATTTAACAAAAATTTAAAAGTATTTACTTGAACATTTTAGTATTTTCTTATATAATAGATTTGTAAGAAGTCTGAAAGAGGGGAGGCGTGTCGTTTGAAGGGATTTTTTAATTCTGTTGCGGACTATATACGTGAATGTGATAAATGGCTTTTTGTGCTTTGTACTCTTGCGGGTGGCTATGGGTGTCTTGCGGTTTTAACCTCCACAAGGTATCTTGGAAACCGTAGACAGTTTTATACCCACATTTTTACTCTGCTACTTGGTATAATTGTAGTTGTCGTAATCTCACATTTTGACTATATTATTTGTAAAAAACTGTGGCCAATTGTAGCTGCCGCAACCCTTATCCCCGTAATACTTACCTTCTTTATTGGTTTTGCCCCTGCGGGTACAGATGATAAGGCATGGCTAATGCTTCCCGGCGGCACAACCTTTCAGCCTTCAGAACTGCTTAAAATTGGCTTTATTATAACCTTTTCTCTTCATTTAGAAAGGGTTGGGGAAGATTTAAATAAGCTTAAAAATTTAGTTCCTATTTTGTTGCACGGCGCATTTCCCGTATTTCTTATACATTTACAGGGTGATGATGGTACTGCTATGATTTTTGCGGTTATTGTTGTTTCACTACTCTTTATTTCGGGACTTAAAAAGCGTTATTTCGCTATCTTTTTAGGGGTTATTTTAGTGGCTGCACCACTAATTTATTTCGTTGTTATGACTCCTGAACAAAGGGCCAGAGTGCTGCTTATGTTTAATATGGAGTCCGACCTTCAAGGCGGCGGCTGGCAACAGTGGCGCGGTAGAATTGCACTTGCCAACGGTGGTTTTTGGGGACAAGGACTTTTTAGGGGTGAGCTTACACAAACGGGAGTTGTTCCTGAAAGCTTTAATGACTTTATATTTGTAAGTATTGGCGAAGAACTGGGCCTTGCAGGATGTACAATTGTGCTTGTAATTCTGGCTTCAATATGCCTTAAAATTTTGCATACAAGCACTATTGCCAGAGAGAAGTTTGGTAAATATATTTGTGTTGGTGTTTTTGCAATGCTTCTTTCCCAGGTTGTTATAAACCTTGGAATGTGCTTGTCACTTACACCCGTTATTGGTGTTACCTTGCCATTTTTTAGCGCGGGAGGAACCTCAATGCTTTGTCTTTTCGTGAGTATGGGTGTTGTAATGAGTGTTTATATGCACCGAAATTCAAGGGTTATGAGAATTTACGATTAAAAGTACTTGAAACTTTTGGTTTTATGTGCTATAATTCATAGGTAATTTAATTAAATATAAATGCGTTGACAAAGAAAAGTAGGTGTTAATGCTTTGGTCAGAGAGGGATGCTCACGGCTGAAAGGCATTCTGCAAAGGTTTCCACTGAAGTTCACTTTTGAGCAGTGCCGTTTAAAGTTTTTACGAGTAGGCGGCAACGGTAAACCCCGTTACAGGTTGCGAGAGTGTTTGCTCTTTTAATTTTCCCAAAGAGCAAAAATGTGGGTGGTACCGCGGAGTTTATGTATGTTATACTTCGTCCCTTTTAAGGGGCGAAGTTTTTTTGTGCCCTAATTTACAGGAAGGATTTGGTTAAATGAAGCAAAAGCTGGAAGAAATCAGACTAGCAGCAAAAGCCGCGTTAAAGGAAGCAGAAAGTGCTGCCGCGGTTGATGAAATTCGTATTAAATTTTTAGGTAAAAAGGGCGAGCTTACTGCAATTCTAAAGCAAATGGGCTCACTTTCTCCCGAAGAGCGTCCTATTATGGGTCAGCTCGCCAATGAGGTGCGCTCTGATTTAGAGGCCGAAATTGCCGTTTGCCTTACCAATATGAAGGCAAAGGCACAAACAGAAAGGTTAAAGGCCGAAGCAGTAGATATTTCTATTGAGGGTACTAAGCCCGAAATTGGCGCGCTTCATCCTATTAACTCTGCGCTCGAGGACCTTATTGACATTTTCCGTTCAATGGGCTTTGACGTGGTAGATGGACCCGAGGTTGAAACCGAGTATTATAATTTCGAGGCGCTTAACGTTCCCGCCGACCACCCCGCACGCGATATGCAGGATACTTTTTATTTGGCAGAGAATTTGCTTCTTCGCTCCCAGACCTCTGCAACACAGATTCGTACAATGGAAAACCGTAAGCCCCCCATTCGTATGATTTGTCCGGGCAGGGTATATCGTGCCGACGACGTTGACGCCACCCATTCTCCCGTTTTTCATCAGGTAGAGGGTCTTGTTGTAGATAAGGGTATTACAATGTGCGACCTTAAGGGCACCTTAGAACAAATGGCTAAAGAGATTTACGGTAAGGATACGAAGGTTAAGTTCCGTCCTTCCTTCTTCCCCTTTACAGAGCCCAGTGTTGAGGTTGACGTTTCTTGTAGTGAATGTGGCGGTAAGGGTTGCCGCGTTTGTAAGGGCTCGGGCTGGATTGAAATACTCGGTGCAGGTATGGTACACCCAAGGGTACTTGCCGGCTGTGGCATTGACCCCGAGGAATATTCCGGCTTTGCATTTGGTATAGGTCTTGACAGACTTACAACCACAAGGCATAAGATTAGCGACATTCGTTTGCTCTTTGAAAACGACGTTCGTTTCTTAAAACAGTTTAAGTAAGAAAGGTGGGTTTTAAAAATGAAAGTATCTTTAAATCAGCTTAAAAATTACGTTCAAATAAACGTAGAACCTACCGAGCTTTGTGACCGTATGGTTATGGCGGGATTTGAGGTTGAAGAGGCCATAAACACCGCCGATAGTATGCAAAACGTTGTAGTAGGTAAAATACTTAAAATTACCCCCCACGAAGACTCTGACCACCTGCTTGTTTGCCAAATTGACGTAGGTGGGGATGAGCCGGTACAGATTGTAACAGGTGCCGATAACGTTTTTGAGGGAGCATATGTTCCTGCGGCGCTTCATAATTCCTATCTTCCTAACGGAATGAACATCAAAAGCGGTAAGCTTAGAGGCGTAGTTTCAAATGGTATGCTTTGTAGCGGTGAAGAGCTTTTGGTTACCGAGGAAATGTACGAGGGCGCTTCTGTTCACGGTATTATGATTTTAAAGGGCGAGCCCGCTCCCGGTACCGATATGCGTGAGGTTTTAGGTCTTAACGACTGGATTATTGACTTTAAGATTACTGCCAACCGCCCCGACTGTCAGAGTATGCTTGGTATTGCAAGGGAAATTGGCGTTGTGCTTGGAACGGAGTTTAAGCTTCCTAACGTGACATATAAAACAGTGGCAGGCGATATAAACGAGAAGATCAGCGTAGAGGTTAAAAACTTTGAGCTGTGCCCAAGGTATGTGGGAAGGTATGTTAAAAACATTAAACTTGGCGATTCTCCCGACTGGCTAAAGCGTGCGCTTATGGCTTCGGGCATGCGTCCTATTAACAACATTGTTGATATTACAAACTTTGTAATGCTTGAAACAGGTCAGCCGTTACACGCATTTGACTATCGGGATATTAAGGGCGGTAAGATTATAGTTAGAAACGCTGCCGATGGCGAAGCAATGACCACCCTTGACGGTAAGGAGCACACCTTAAACAGCTCTATGCTTGTTATTGCCGACGCTAGTGAGCCATCCTGCCTTGCAGGTATTATGGGCGGTCTTAATAGCGAAATTAAGGATGATACAACCGAACTTTTCTTGGAGTCTGCCAAGTTTAAAAGAGATAGTGTTCGCCGCACTGCAAGGACACTTGGTATTCGTACCGAATCAAGCGCCAGATTTGAGCGCGGCACCGATATTATGAACACTGAATTTGCCTCTAACCGAGCACTTGCCCTTATTGATGAGCTCGGAGCAGGTGAGATAGTTGAGGGTGTTATTGATTGCAATAACGGACTTCCCACCGAGCGAAAGCTTGATACCTCGGTTACCCGCGTTTGCGGACTTCTCGGTGTAGAAATTTCGGGAGAAAAAATGTGCGAAATTCTTAATAGCTTGCATATTCCCACTAAGCTGGAGGGCGATACTCTACACAGTATTATCCCGTCCTTTAGGGATGATATTGAGTTTATGGCTGATATTGCCGAAGAGGTTATGCGAATTTACGGCTATGACCATATTGTGGGAACACCTATGAATGCCAAGGTGCTTCGCGGTACAGTTACAAAGGAAAGAGCAGCAGAAGACGAGATTAAAAATCTTCTTATTGCTAACGGAATGTACGAAATTGCTACCTATTCCTTTATTTCCAAGAATGCTATTGATACCTTGAATCTTTCTGAGGATGATGAAAGAAGAAAGATAGTTTACATTAAAAACCCGCTTGGCGACGAGTACAGCGCTATGAGAACACAGCTTGTAAGTTCAATGCTTACTGTTGTTTCTACAAATATTAACCGCAAAATTCCTGCGGCAAGGTTTTTTGAAATTTCTAAAAGGTTTGTTCCAAAGGCACTTCCCCTTACCGAGCAACCCTTAGAGCTTAAAACCCTTTGCCTTGGCGCATTCGGTGAAACAGAAGATTTCTTTACCCTTAAAGGACTTGTAGAGCAGGTAATGTCCGTTTGCGGAGTAAAGGTAAAATACGAAAGGGTAGAGGAGGGTTATCTCCATCCCGGTCGCAGTGCTAAAGCTACTCTTGGCGGTGAAACGGTTGCAGTATTTGGTGAGGTACACCCCGAAGCTGCCGATAAGTACGATGTTGACGGTAGGGTTTACGTGGCGGAAATTTACCTTGATAAGCTAATGGAAAATGAGAAGCCGCTTGTAATTTACGAGCCGCTTCCTAAATTCCCCGCAGTAAACCGCGACCTTGCAATGCTTTGTGACAGAGAAATGCCTATTGGTGATTTAATTGAGATTATTGAAAAAGCCGCAGGCAAAACCTTGGAGAAGGTTGCCCTTTTCGATATTTATGAGGGTGAGCAAATTCCAAGTGGTAAAAAGAGCGTTGCCTTTAACCTTACACTTCGTTCTAAAGAATCAACTATGACAGAAGAAATGGTTGAAACCGTTATGAACAAGGTAATAAAGAAGTTAGCGGCTGCCGGTGCAGAGCTTAGAAGATAAAATTATAAAAATATTGCGGACAAGGGTCGAAAAAGCGCGAATTTTCCAACCTTGTCCGTACTTTTTGCAAAAAAGTTTTGATATAATACTTGAAAAACGCCGTATTATAGTATAAAATAAATAGTGTAAATCTTAAGGTGGGGAGATGTTATTATGCTTGATAAGACTATGACCTTTTCAATAGGCAACGACCGCGACCGTGAAATTAGGGAAATTTTGCTAACGGTTTATAATGCTTTAAAGGAAAAGGGATATAATCCTATTAACCAAATTGTTGGGGACATTTTGTCTGAGGACCCGACCTATATCACCACGCATAAAAACGCCCGTAATCTTATAAGGAAAATTGATAGGGACGATTTGCTTCAATCTCTTGTAAAGTTTTATATGACAAATTAGTTTGGAAAGACGGTGAAAAAATGGCAGAACAGTTTCTGACCTATAAGGGCCGCCCGCTTGTAAGGGGTGGCAATACAATTTACTATGGCAATATGTCGGACGAATACGTGTGTATGCTCCAAATTTTAAGCTATAAGGAGCAGGATGGCGAACAGGTTCCCGATAAAATTCAAATCCAGCTCATGCGCACCGACCCCAAAATCCCGATTTTGGAGAGGATTGAAAAGAACAGCGAAAAACGAGGCCTCTATAACGCTATGGATATTGCATCCATCTGGCTTGACAGGGCACTTAAAGCAAACTAACAAAAAACGCTTAACTTTCTGCGCGAAGGTTAAGCGTTTTATTTTATATTAAATTATTGAGTTTTTAGGAGGAAACAAAATGAAAAAGTTTATGGGTTTAGTTTTATCGGTTGTTTTGGTTTTTTCTTTTGTGGGTTGTGGTAAAGATAAGGATACCGCCGCCGAAAACCTTTCCTCCGTTTTAAATGGTTCGTCGGAAGAAATTACTTCCATAGAAAATACAAGTGGTACCGCGTCGGTAGAGTCGGAAAATACAACAATAACTACTATTTCATCACAACCGGGACCGGTTACTTCAAAGGAAACTCCCGTTTCATCGGTAGATAATACCGCTATAGTTTCTAGCAATGAGCTTGAAAGCGGAATCAAACTGCTTTTTAAACCCTCGGTTATTGCAAGTACATGTGTTCATGATTATTCTAAAGCTTCTTGCACTTCGCCTCTTGTGTGCTCTAAGTGTGGAGACGCAGAATATTATCAGAATGGTAGGCCTATTACTGTTGAACATATATATTATAATGGTGAACCTGTTAAAGCTTGTGTTGAATGCGGCTTTGAGAAAACCACATATAATGAAGTTAATGCTAGTTTTTTCAGTTTGGGACAGGTGATAACCGAAAGGATATGGATGAAAACGGAAGAGAATGATATTACTATAACTCCTACTATTACTCTTTATAAATATACCAATGAAGTAGGTACACCGTATCCTTTAGATATTATAGAAGAAAAATATTACGCTCTTCCCGTAACTGAAAAGGGTGATATTATCTCCGAAAGCGGCTTCAAACATGGTATGTGGATAAAAATGACCAATGAGGTTGTAAAGCAGGATAGTTCCATTTTAGCCGAAAATGACTTTAGTGATTATAGACTTATATATGAATTTACATTTAAAATAAACGAACCAGGAGAATATAGAACCCAAGTGAATCTGGGCGAATCAGAAGACATTCCATATGCAGATAGAAAATATGATTTTATAATAAGAAATCATTAGAATATTTTAAAAACGCTTAAACTCACTTTTGAGTTTAAGCGTTTCTTCTTTTACCTATTCATTTCCAGCGCTATTTCAATAATTTTTTCCACGTCATCAAGGGAAGATATTTCGCTGCACATTTTTCTTACCTTAGTGGCGCCTTTAAGACCGTGCATGTACCAAGCGGTATGTTTTCTTGACTCTAAAATAGCGTTGTGCGGGTCTTTGTATTTAAGCATTAGCTTTATTTGTTTTAAAAGTGTTTCCATTTTAACCGAAAGGGGAGGGTCGGGAAGCTCTTTGCCCTTTGAAAGCAGGGAATTTATTTGAGCAAAAAGCCAAGGCCTGCCCATAGCCGCACGGCCCACCATAACCATATCGCACCCCGTATGCTCGTACATTCTTTTTGCATCGTCGGCCGACACAATATCACCGTTACCAATTACAGGAATTTTAACCGATTCTTTAACCTTTTTAATTATATCCCAGTCGGCGCTGGGGGCGTACATTTGTGCCCTTGTTCTTCCGTGAACGGTAATGGCCGCTGCACCGTTTGCTTCAACTATCCTTGCAACCTCGGTGGCGTTTATACTGTTTTCATCCCAACCCGAGCGTATTTTAACCGTTATGGGAAGCTTGGTGGCATTTACAACCGCCTTTACAATTTCCCCCGCGAGTTTGGGACTTTTAAGTATTGCACTGCCGCCGCCCGAAGAAATAACCTTAGGGGCGGGACAGCCCATATTTATATCAATAAAATCGGGAGCAAAACTTTCGGCAACCCTGGCTGCCTCGGCCATTGTGTCTGGCGCACCGCCAAAAATCTGACTTGCCATAGGCCTTTCCCTTTCGGTACAGGTTAGCAGAGTTTTGGACTTATTGTCGCCCATACTAACGCCCTTAGCGCTTGTAAGCTCCCCAACACAAAAGGCGGCACCGTGGGATATACATATTTCACGCATTGCTCGGTCGGCCACCCCTGCCATTGGCGCCAGGGCCGCAAAGCCGTTTATTTCAAAATTTCCTATTTTCACTATTTCACCCCTTAAGGTGTTTTACAAGGTAATTATAACCCCTTTTGGGGGCGACTGTCAAGATTTTGGTTGCTCTAGATGAATTTTTGCATATTTATTCAATAAAAATGCAACATTAAAAATTAAAATAGGAAATAAATTAACTTAAAAATAGTTGCTTTTTGTCTATTATTACAAAAGTTTTTGCTTTATTTAAAAAATATTCATTTTATACTTGACAAATGAATGAAAAGTGAATATAATATGCATATTGAGCATAAAACCTGCATATTTCGAAGGAGAGGCAAAAAATGAATAAAGAAAATATTAAGAAGGTTGTTTTAGCATATTCGGGCGGACTTGATACCTCAATTATTATTCCTTGGCTTAAGGAAAACTATAATAATTGTGAGGTTATTGCCGTTTCGGGTAACGTGGGTCAGGCGGATGAGCTTGAGGGCCTTGAGGAAAAGGCACTTAAAACAGGCGCTTCTAAACTCTATGTTGAGGATTTAACCGAGGAATTTTTAACCGATTACGTTTTCCCCTGCGTTCAAGCGGGCGCCCTTTATGAGGATTATATGTTAGGTACTGCATTTGCACGTCCTCCCATTGCTAAAAGGATTGCTGAGATAGCTTTAGAAGAGGGAGCCGACGCTATTTGCCACGGCTGTACCGGTAAGGGTAATGACCAGGTTCGTTTTGAACTTGCCATTAAGGCCTTTGCGCCCGATATGCCCATTATCGCACCTTGGAGGGAGTGGGATATTAAATCACGTGAGGAGGAAATTGACTACGCCGAGGCGCATAACGTTCCCCTTAAAATAAATCGCGAAACCAACTATTCTAAGGATAAAAACATTTGGCACCTATCTCACGAGGGTCTCGATTTGGAGGACCCCGCAAATGAGCCCACCTATAATAAGCCCGGATTTTTGGAGATGGGCGTTTCTCCCGAAATGGCACCCGATAAGCCAACCTACGTTTCTCTTCATTTTGAAAAGGGTATTTGTACTGCAGTAGACGGCAAGGAAATGGGCGCTACCGAGCTTGTTACATATTTAAATAAGCTTGGCGGTGAAAATGGAATAGGACTTCTTGATATTGTGGAGAATAGACTTGTGGGTATGAAATGTCGCGGCGTTTACGAAACTCCCGGCGGCGCAATTCTCTACAAGGCACATTCAGTGCTTGAAAGCATTTGCCTTGACAAAGAAACCGCACATTATAAATCTCTTGTTGCCCAAAAACTTGCCGAACTTGTTTACAACGCACAGTGGTTTACACCCCTTACAAAGGCAATTCTTTCCTTTGTAAAAACTACTCAGGAAACTGTTACCGGTGATGTAAAGCTTAAGCTTTATAAGGGTAATATGATAAATGCGGGTGTTACTTCTCCTTATTCACTCTATGACCCCGAAATTGCCACCTTTGACGAGGATGAAGTTTACGACCAAAAGGATTCGGCCGGCTTTATAAACCTTTATGGACTTCCTACAAAGGTTTACGCTAAAATGAAGAAAAAGAACGGACTTAAATAAGATTTAAAGTAGGGTAGAGCGATATATCCGAACTCGTTTTTAAAAGGCGGATTTTCGCTCTATCTTTGTTAAAATACTCGTAAATCCGAAAGGATTTACTGCGTTTTTGCCTTGATAGAACAAAAATCCTCTCTTTTAAAAATCTTCGACCTCAAGGTGAGGAGATTTTGTGTGATTTTTGTTCAGTTAAGGCGCGGTAATGCTTTCGCATTACAAGAATTAAATGGGCAAAAAGCGACAAAATATGCCGCTTTGAGGCGGGTTCGGGTATGTTGATCTACCCTAGGGTGGAGAACTTCTCAACCCGAAATCAGTTTATATGTAAAGTAGGTATAACTTATGGATAAAATGTGGGCGGGTAGGTTTTCCAAGTCCCTGGATAAAGAGGCAGATGATTTTAACTCCTCTATACATTTCGATAGCAGAATGTATAAGCAGGATATAATCGGCTCTATTGTTCATGCAAAAATGCTTGGTGATAAGGGCATTATAACCGCGGATGAAAAGGCTAAAATAATAAAAGAGCTTGGAATTATTTTAGAGGATATTGAAAACGGCAAACTAGAAATTGATATGGCTTCGGAAGATATTCATATGTTCATTGAATCCGAGCTAACTAAAAGAATAGGTGATGCGGGTAAAAAACTTCACACCGCAAGAAGCCGAAACGACCAGGTTGCCCTTGATATTCGTCTTTATCTGGCAAGTGAGTGTGAAGAAATCGGTGCCCTTATTTTAAAGCTTATTGAAGTAATCAAAAATAAAGCGGCGCAAAATACCGATGCAATTATGCCGGGGTATACGCATCTTCAAAGGGCTCAACCCATAACCTTTGCACACCATATTTTAACCTACGCTTTTATGCTTGAAAGAGATTTTGGCAGAATTAAGGATGCTCTAGGCAGAATGCTTTCGCAGTGTCCTATTGGCTCCTGCGCACTTGCCGGAACTACCTATAATACCGACAGGGTATGGGAGGCCGAGCGCCTTGGCTTTAGCGGTGTTTCGCTTAACAGCATCGACGGTGTTTCGGATAGGGATTTTTGTGTAGAACTTCTTTCGGCTTTTGCCACTACAATGATGCATCTTTCCCGCTTTTCTGAGGAAATTATCCTTTGGTCTAGTTGGGAATTTAAGTTTGTAGAGCTTGATGATAGCTTTACAACCGGCTCCAGCATAATGCCGCAAAAGAAAAATTCTGATATGGCAGAGCTTGTTAGGGGCAAAACAGGCAGGGTGTACGGAGATTTGTTTGCGCTCCTTACCACCCTTAAGGGTTTGCCGCTTGCTTACAATAAAGATATGCAAGAGGATAAAGAGGCCGTTTTTGACTCTGTTGATACCGTTAAAAAATGTCTTAGCATTTTCGCACCTATGGTTCATACAATGACCATTAAAAAGGATAATATGTATAAAGCGGCGGGAGAGGGCTTTATAAACGCTACCGACCTTGCCGATTACCTTGTGAAGAAAGGTTTGCCTTTTAGAACAGCTTATAAAATAGTCGGCGAAATTGTTGCATATTGTATAGATGGCGGCTTTGTTTTGGAAAATCTGCCTATGGAAGATTATAAAAAATTCAGCAACATTTTTGAAGAAGATTTATTTACCGAAATCTCACTCGAAACCTGTGTTAATAAAAGAATTTCGGTGGGAAGCACAGGACCGGATTCTGTTAAGGCGCAAATTGAATATTTAAGCGATTTTATAGATAATCATAAAGTTATTTGGAATGAATAGGAGAGTTCGTTATGAATTTTAAGGGTAAAAACTTTTTGAAACTTTTAGATTTCACACCAGAAGAAATAGGTTATCTTATAGATTTGTCGTCAAAGTTTAAACTAGAAAAGAAAAACGGTGTATCACATAAACTATGTAAAGGAAAAAACATTGCACTTCTATTTGAAAAAACAAGTACCCGTACTCGCTGCGCTTTCGAGGTTGCGGCGGCCGACCTTGGTATGCACCCCGTTTATCTTGACCCTCAGGGCTCACAAATGGGCAAAAAGGAAAGCATTGCCGATACTGCCAGAGTTTTGGGTAGAATGTTTGACGGTATAGAGTATCGCGGATTCGAACAAGAAAAGGTAGAAGAACTTGCAAAGTATGCAGGTGTTCCGGTTTGGAACGGCCTTACTAACGAATTTCATCCCACCCAAATTTTGGCCGACTTTTTAACCATAAAAGAATATTTTGGCGAGCTCAAGGGCAAAAAGCTTGTTTATATGGGTGATGCCAGATATAATATGGGTAACTCTTTAATGGTAGGATGCGCAAAAATGGGTATGCATTTTGTGGCAAGCGCACCTAAGGAATTCTTCCCCGAAAAGGAACTTATTGATACCTGCCTTGAAATTGCAAAGCAAACGGGCGCTACCTTGGAATTTATAGAGGACCCGATTCTGGCGGTTAAAAATGCAGACGTTATTTATACCGACGTTTGGGTGTCTATGGGTGAACCCACTGAGGTTTGGGAAGAAAGAATAAATAAACTTTCTCCCTACCAGGTTAATAAAAAGCTTATGGATGCAGCAGGGGAGAAATGTAAATTTATGCACTGCTTACCTGCCTTCCACGACCTTAATACCGAAACGGCTGTGCAAATGTTCCAAAAATTTGGTATAAAAGAGATGGAAGTTACCAATGAGGTTTTTGAAAGCGAGCAGTCAATAGTATTTGATGAAGCAGAAAACAGAATGCACACAATTAAGGCGGTTATGGCTGCCACACTTGCAGATATTTAAAATTAATGCACCTTGGAAGTTATCCAAGGTGCTGTTTTATTGCAAAAAAAATTCATTTCCAAGCCAAACTCCTTTGGCAGAACTGTAACTTAGGTTTTTAGCACAGTAAGGCAGAGCCGCTTTAGCATCTATAAAATTTTTGTAGTTAATATTTGTTTCACAGTTATCGAAAAGAAAAGCGAAAGAATTTTCGTCTATTTCCGTGATAATTTTTTTTATAAGAGATAACATAAGCTCACTAAAATAAAGCAGCATTTTTTCGTCCGGATACGCATAATCTGCCAAAATCTGGACAAAGACCGCCCCGAAGATTTGTTCTTTTTCCTCGGTATAGGGAAGGGTTATCTCACTATTTGAAGGACTTTTAAAACCGTAAGTAGTATATATGATTACGCCGCCCCAGAAATCAACTATTTTTTTTAGCGCGCCCTGTGACAATGATATGGTTTTGTCTATTCGCTTTCCAAATAAATTATAGCAGGACGTTTCCGGGATGTTTGTATTGAAGTGTTCATCAGAGTTTTTGACTGATTCTTTCGGAAAGGAAAAAACAGTAATTTCGTTTTTGCGGGAATTAAGCGTAAGCAAAAAGCAAAGACTTAAATCGGTAATGTTTATAAGTATAGTTTTGCTAATTATAGGAAGATGCTCTGCATTGTACGGCTCTGCTACATTTTGGTTGGCATCGAGTTCTTTTTTAGGGGACGCTGTGCCGATAAAAATTGCCGATGAAAAGATTGAAACCGCCACCAAAAAAGAAAAAATAATGTGAATAAATTTATTTATTTTCAAAATTATCACCCAAAATATTTTCACCCTTATTTTTGAAATTAAACCAATTTGTGCAATTTTTCAAAAAGCACTTGAATATTTAAAGTAAATGTTGTATAATCTTAATGATAATTATAATTGTGTAGGTATGCCCACACAATTTTTTTGGAGGGTTATTATGAGTGAATTTTCTATCACTTCGCTAATTAATTTAGCGCGTAAAAATTGGGGTTATCTTGTTGCCACAATTTTGGTATGTGTGGTAATTGCTTACTGCATGTGCTCTTTTGTGCTTACCCCTACATACCAGACAAAAGTTTCCTTTGTTGCCACTAATGGCGGTGTGGGTGCAACCATACAAACGTCGGACAAAATAATAAGCACTGACGTTGCCGCTTCACTTGCTATGGTTGGCACTTATGTTGATATTTTAAAAACAACAAACCTTTATAAAGAACTTTCAAAACAACTTAACGATAAATATACACCTGTTGAGCTTAAGAATATGATTGAGGTCAAGGCAAGGGATGAAGAATCACTTTTTGTTGATGTTTTCGTAACGTCTGAAGATCCGGCTGAAACGGTTAAAATTGCTAATAAGTATTTGGAGATTGGTGAACAGTACGTTTCTAATTCTATGAACGAGCCAGATAAGGTTCTTATCATAAAGGTTGAGGAAAGCTCTACTGCTTCGCAGAACTATCCTAATACACCCTTTACAATGTTTATGGCCGCTTTCCTTGGCTTTGCAGTTGTATATGCAATAATTGTTATTGTGTTTGTTATGGACAAAACAATTAAGGGCGAGCAAGACTTTACTCAAAATTATGATATTCCAGTTTTAGGTAATGTTCCTAACTTTAAATTAGCGGCGAGGGAGGAAAAGAGATATGAAAGATAGTGATAAGATTATTGAAGAGCAGGGCACGACTGCGGTTGAACATACCGACCCATTTTCAGTTGTTGAGGCTTACAAAACAATTCGTACTAATCTTATGTACCTACTTCTACAGTCGGAGAAAAGGGTGTTTGCAGTTTCCAGTTCTCTTCCTGGTGAAGGAAAATCTTCCTGTGCTGTGAACTTGGCTATTGCTTTTTCACAGCTTGGTAGTAAGGTTCTTCTAATCGATGCTGACCTTCGTAAGCCAACAGTTTACCGTAAACTACGTTTGCAAAACACCAAGGGACTTAGTTCCGTGTTGGTAGGCTTTTGCAGTTTTGAAGAGGCAGTTATTAACGTAGGCGCAAACCTTGACGTTTTGCTTTCCGGCCCCATTCCTCCTAACCCTTCAGAGCTTGTGGCCTCTAAGCATATGACCGAGCTCTTGGATAAATACAGCACAGAGTATGACTATATTATTATCGATACTCCTCCTGTAAACGTTGTTTCAGATGCTGCGCTTTTGGCACCTAAAACACAAGGTGTTTTAATGGTTATTCAGGACAGAAAAACAACCCATGATGAGTTCAAAAAGGCGGTTAATCTGCTTAAATTTGCTGATGCACGCTTGCTCGGTGTTGTTCTAAACGGCAGTTCGGATAAGGCTGCAAAGTATCCTAATAAGGGTCAACTTTATCAGTACTAATATTATATGTATACCGATATACATTCCCACATTCTACCTGGCGTAGATGATGGACCTGAAGACCTTGAAGATTCTTTGAAACTTTTGAGGCAGGCGGTATCGGAGGGGACTGGCAATATAATTGCCACCCCTCATTTCTATGCTTTGCACCACGACCTTGAAGGTCGTTTAGAACTTGTCGATACTGTGTTTAGTGAATTTGTTGCGGCAGCGAAAAAAGAATTTCCTAACATTAATTTTAAGCAAGGCTTTGAGGTTAGGTATTTTAACAATATATCTAAATGCGATGCTTTAGAACGCCTTTGCATAAAGGGTAGCCGCACAATTCTGCTTGAGCTTGGTTATGAACCAATTACTGATAAAATGGTATCGGAAATTATAGAACTCTTTTATAATGGGTTTAATGTTATTTTAGCGCACATTGAAAGATATTACAAAATAAAGGGCTTTTCAAAGCTTATAGAAGTGGTTGAGGGTGGTTTTGCCAAGGCGCAAGTAAATGCCTCTGCATTTTTTGAAGGACATTTTTCGCGCAGCGCAGTTAAACTGCTTAAAAACAATTATATTTCATTCATAGCAGGGGATATGCACTCGGTTGATGTGCGCCCATCGAAACTGAAAGATGCCTTTATATTTATAGCAAAGAAATTTGGAGAAGACACTAGCATTCGTTTAAACAAAAATGCTTTCCTTTTGTTTTCCGGCGAAGACAAAGGTGAAACAGTAGTGAAGGATGTGCTTTTTTAATGCAGTCTATGCCTAAAGAGGAAAAAAATAAATTTTCTTTTAGGATTCTTTTTACGATAATTTTTGACATTATTGTAGTGGCTATGAGCTTTTTCTTTTCGTATACATATTTTACAGGCCATATTACCGGTAAACTTTTAGGAATGAAGGAGTTTATTCTGGCCTTAGGCATATATGTCTTAACCTTTTTAGTTGTCAGTCTTTTGTGTGGCAGTTATCGCAAAAAGGTTTTGCGTAGTCTTTATAAAAGTTTACCTATAGTTGTCGTTTCTGTTTTGGTTTCCCATATGGCTTCGGCGACAGCACTTTTTTATCTGAATATAGATATAATAGATGCTATTATCCTTTCGGGCTTAATTTGTGTAATTCTTTTAATAATAGTAAGAATTTTACATAAATATTTCTTTGAGTTATATTATGGGAAGACCTTTAAGGATATTTCAAATTATATTCCAACACTTATCATTGGAGCTGGGTTTTCAGGTAAAATGGTTTACCATGAACTTATGGATTCTGAAAACAGTGAACTTTTGCCGGTTTGCTTTGTAGATGATGATAAAGATTTAATTGGTACCGATGTTTGCGGAATTCCCGTTTTCGGCCCTGCACTTTTAATACCAGAACTTTGTAAAAAGTTTAATATCGGAATGGTAGTTTTCGCCATTCCGTCTTGCGATAAAAATGAACGCGCTTATATTTTAGAAAATTGTAAACAACTTAATTGCCAGGTTCGTATTGTTCCGGGCCTCGATGAGCTTACCAATAATAAAAGTGGATTTTTCAAACAGTCTGTTAATGTGGATGTTGAAAAACTTCTTGGCCGCGATGCAGTTCACATTGAAAATGATAAGGTTTATAGATTTATTAAGGACAAGGTTTGCCTCATCACAGGCGGCGGCGGTTCAATAGGTAGCGAACTTTGTAGGCAAATCGTTAAGATGAGTCCTAAAAAGCTTGTTATTTTGGATATATACGAAAATAATGCCTACGCCATTCAGCAAGAGCTTAAAAGAAACGGCTTTGGCGATGATTTGGTTAGCGTAGAAATTGCTTCTGTGCGTGATCGCAAGAAGATGGATTTCCTTTTCAGTAAATATAATTTTAATGTTGTTTTTCATGCATCGGCTCATAAGCATGTTCCTCTCATGGAAGACAATCCCGAAGAGGCCGTTAAAAATAACGTTCTTGGTACTTATAATGTAGCACATATGTGCCATAAATATTCGGTTGAAAAAATGGTTTTAATTTCTACCGACAAGGCGGTTAATCCTACTAACGTAATGGGTGCAACCAAACGCCTTTGCGAGATGGTAATGCAGTATATGTCGCAAAGGTATAGTAAGACCAAATATACTTCTGTTCGTTTTGGTAATGTTTTGGGCTCTAACGGCTCTGTTATTCCGCTTTTCACCCAACAAATTGAAAACGGTGGACCCGTAACCGTAACCCACCCTGATATTATAAGGTACTTTATGACAATACCTGAAGCCGTTTCGCTGGTGCTCGAAGCGGGTACTATGTCTAACGGCGGCGAGATATTTGTTCTTAATATGGGTGAACCGGTTAAAATCGTAACCTTGGCAGAAAACCTTATTAAAATGTATGGCTATAAGCCGTATGAAGAAATTGAAATTGATTTTTGTGGTCTTCGTCCGGGAGAAAAGCTTTTCGAAGAACTGCTTATGAATGATGAAAATCTAAAAGAAACCTATAATAATAAGATTTTCATTAACGATCAGCTTGAGGTTGACTGTGATAATATCAAGGAACAATTAAAGGAACTTTTCGACGTTGCAAACGCAAACGATTCAGTAGAAACTGTAAGACTTTTGCATAAATTTGTTCCCACCTTTAAACTTCCTGAGGAAATCAATTCAAAGAAAACGGCGGTTAAAAAATAGTATATATATTATTATAATGTAGCGAGGTTTGTGTTTTTTCACAAACCTCATATTTTTTTTAATAAAACGCCCAAAAAAGTTAATACTAACCAATAAAAAAACACCCCTAAATGCAAAAATATAAGTAAAAATGCACAAACAAAAAAAATTTTAAAAAAAGTGCAAAAAAACACTTGACAATGGGGGATGTTTTTGGTATTATAATTGAGCGCCCTTGAGAGAGGGCGTGCGAAATCGAACCTTGAAAATTAAACAACGATGACAAAAAAGGACCCGACAATTCAAGTTGAGTAAACTTGGTAAAACGGAAGAACAAAACGCTAGATTTTGTTTGAAATGAGCATCAAGCTTTAAAATTGATTTAAGCA